>JASFFJ010000158.1:0-12126 GCA_050124355.1 Desulfobacterales bacterium
GGGTTCACGGAAATCCACGTATCAGATTTGGCGGCCGTCTTGGAAAGTCGCGGTTCGATTTGTTGCATGCGGCCGCCATTTTGCTTAAATGCACTCTTACTTTTGATCATATATACCGGGGATTGCCAGCCTTCGATCAACCCGCTGCCGAAACTCAAAATAACATCCGAGTTCGGGACATCAAAACCAGGTAGTGCTCGAACCCCCTGGGTTAGATGCAGCGCCAGCTCATAATTATCCTGGATCGAGGGTGCTCGGATAAAATTCGGTGAGCCGTAAGCTGTTAGAAATCGCTTCCATAGCGCCGGGACGGTCCCCCGGTCAGAGTCACAAATGCATGCAACGCTATGAGACAAACCGTTGGCTCTTAAATCCTGGAGGTTTTCGATGACCTCGGACATGGCAGCTTCCCAGGAAATGGCCTGCCACCTGCCATTGATCTTCTTTTGGGGAGTTTTCACCCGGGTCGGTCCGTACAATAGTTGCATACCGGATGCACCCAGGGCACAGATCCCGCCGTCATTGACCGGATGACCCATCATGCCTTCGATTTTAATGACGCGGTCCCCGACCTTACTAACGGTAATACCGCAGCCTCCCGGACACAGGGTACAGGTCGAATTCACATGGGTAATCTCACCTCTTTCCGGAATCGGTGTCCATGCCCAATTCTGAGACCAAATGGAAGAATCATCGATCAACTTCCAGGGCAATGGCGAGAGCGCCGTACCGGCAGCACCGCCGATAACAAAGGACAAAAAACTTCTTCTGTCTATTTTCATCAAATCATCCCCATTCTAGGATTGAATATTTTCGAATGAATATTGAATTTTCATTTAATGATGGCAAACAAAGCAGCCCCCTCTATGGGTCTGCACACTGTTTAGATTGACATTGTTTCTCTTGTGACAGTCTGCGCAGTCGTCCATCTTCATGCGATCCCATGAATTCCACTTTATGCCGGCGATATTTTTCCCCCAGATATCCCGGCTGTATCCGGTGATCCGATTTTCCTCGTATACCTTCAGGCTTTCGGATTCCCCGATATGGCCGTGGCAGGTGACACAATCCATCTGACCCATTTTGACATGGGCGATGTGGGAGAAAAACACACAATCCGGCTGTCTGGCATACACCAACCAAGGCACTTCCCGGCCTTTGGCAACATATTGCGTCACAAATTTTTCTTCCTCGGGATCTTCACCATTCACCTCTTCGTGACAGTCGATACATTGTGCCAATTTTGGGACCCCGGAAAAGGTACCGTCTTCCCGGAAATAATGACAGCTTTCGCAGCTGTCTTCAACCAGTTCGTTGTGCAGGGCGTGGCTAAAATCAACCGGCTGCTCTTTCTTGGAATATAGCAGTTGAGGGAAAATGACCCATCCGACTACCAGGCTGGCCACCAGCCCGATGATGAAAAACAGGGTGATGGTTCCCCCGGCACCGTCAGCCGGGTCCTGTGCTCCAGGGTCTGTTGGGGGGGTGGCGGAATGCCGATCCCTATCTACTGCGGAAACCTCGTTCGCCTTGTCCTCTGTGCTCATAGAAACTCCATCCTGCTAGGGTAGATAATTTCGCCTAATTCTCAATCCAATGAATACCATAATCCTATTCGATTAAAAAACCGACCGGTTTTAAAAAACCAGAGCGGTTGTGTACCGTATCGATCCCGATTTTGTCAAGGAAAAATCAAAAAGATCCGTAGCTATGCAACCCTGGTAAAAGGTTTACGCCAAAATAAGTAAACAGTACCGATGCAAATCCGATCATGGAGAGAAATGCAATGCGTTTACCATGCCATCCTCGCATCAGTCGCGCATGCAGCAAGGTTGCGTAAACAAACCAGGTAATCAACGACCAGGTTTCCTTCGGATCCCAGCCCCAGTATCGCCCCCAGGCAGAATTGGCCCAGACGGCACCGGTGATGATGCCGATCGATAAAAAAAGAAATCCAAGCAAAATAAGCTGGTAGCCCAGCTCATCCAAAATTCGGGTATCCGGAAACCGATCCAGCAATTCGGCTTTGGTTTCTGCCGGCAGATTGCGTACCAGTAAAACAATGGCATAAAACCCAAGGCAAATCGGAATGGCAATGAGGGTCGCCACCAACCAGTTAGAGACAAAAAGAACCCGGCTAAACAACGCTGTAAAGACAAACAATATCAATGGATTAACAATTTTTGTCCAGGTGATGGGTTCGTCATCCCGGCCTTTTTTCATCAGGTACATGGCACTGACACCGAAAGCCAGGGCAAAAGCGGCATAGCCGATAAAGCAAGTGATCACGTGAGCAATCAACCAGTTGCTTTTTAAAGCTGGGATAAGGGGCTGAATGGCACTGGTAATGCCAGGTTTTAAGGAGGCATAGGCCATCACCAGGCAGGCGATCGGAACGGTAAAGGCACCGACAATGCGGTTTTGGATCTTACGCTCGATGATCAGATAAATCAGTACGATAACCCAGGCAAAAAAAACGAGGGATTCGTATAGATTTGAAAAAGGCGCATGGCCGATCCCGAGCTGGTAAGACGCCACCCACCTTACTAAAATGCCGGCGGTATTTCCGCTGAATCCCACCAGCGCCACCCATGTTGCGATCTTGCCAAACATTTGCTTTCGAAAAATCCAGGCGCAAATGTACAAAAACCCCGCCAGACCGTAAATAAAGGTAACAATCGACAATATTAGCGAACCACTCATAATTTATCCTTCTAACTTCAAAATCCAAAATTGTTCCTGCCAGTTGGTTTATTTGAATAAAAACCGGATGAAAATGAAAACCACCGTGTGAGTGGTTTCATCACCTCAGGTCAAGTCTCTCTTCTGAGAGGATTTGTGCAATCGATTTTAGTTTCTGTTCGTTTCCCAGTTTATTTTTATTTGCGCTACCGGTTATCACAATCCGGCACTTTTTACCAGATTCTAAAATATCCACACAAATTTGCCGGTGGGACATAAAAAAGGTGATATAACAACCCGCGATGATCAAAATAAACCCGGTATAAACCACCCAGACACCGGGATCGCTGGAAACCTGAAGACCGGTGTAATAGCGTACCTCGGCGGGCTCGGCTTTGATATCTGACACTGAAATAACCACATCGCCCTTGCGCGTTTTGCTGAAAATGGGTCCCATCTTGTCAAAGCTCGGAAATTGAATTGGAAGCACAACGTCCACCTCGGCACCATCGCTCTGATACAGCGTGCCGAAAAAAGTCACCCCGAGATCCTGACCCCTAAAATTATATGAGGTCTTGAATTCATTGACGATAAAATTTCCCAGACCCTCAGGAATCTCAATCTCCTGTCCGACCTTCGCTTTTATCCGGTAGACCTTTTCGGTGGTCTGGCTGGTGAAAACCAGGGTAAATTCATCCGGGACCTGGATATCCTGTGGCCGGGTCGGCAACTGTCCATAACTGGCCTGATATATACTGATGCCTTTGTAGCGCAATGGGTCATTGACAATGATATCCTGGGTTTTAACCACTTCGCCCCCTTCGATAATCGAAAGACTGGATCGAAATTCTTCGGGAGCGCCGCTGGGATAAAAGCGAACCTTGAAATCATCGCAGCGGATCGTAAAATCAAGTGTCAGCACCTGGTTGCGGTTGCGAAGCTGTATTTGTTGGGAACCCTCACCCGGGGCCAGGTTAACGAAACCTTCAAAACCGAAGATCGACCCAATCACCCCACCGACGAGCATAAAAATAACACTCAGGTGAACGATATATAC
Source organism: Desulfobacterales bacterium (assembly GCA_050124355.1). GTDB lineage: Bacteria > Desulfobacterota > Desulfobacteria > Desulfobacterales > JAFDCJ01 > JAFDCJ01. The sequence continues at coordinate 3,740 of JASFFJ010000158.1, forward strand.
ACCGATACGTGTCCAACGACCTCTTTCTCCAAATATGACAAAGCCACTGTCGGATTTTTCAACCTGGCAATAGCGAAATTTGCGGGCAATAATGCTGTGATAAGACTTTTTCAGCGCTTCAGCCGGACCGTTTTTGGTGAAGTCCTCTTTGGGTTCAAGTCGCCGAAAGCGTGCAAGGTCAAATTTAGGACGTTCTGGAAAGATAATCCGCCAGGTCACAGAGAGTCGATCGATTGAACAGACCAGCACATTTAAGGCCAGTAAGAGCATCAAGGCCTGAAACCACCAGGAATGATAAAGATCGAAAAAACCGAGAATGTCAAAAAAACGATAGAGAAAAGTCCCAAAAGCCTTCACATAGGCTTGCGGGGATTCGTTTTGGGGAATCAGCGTGCCAATGATAGATGTCAGCGCCAGTGCCAACAGCAGCACGACGGTCAACTTAACGGAAGAAAAAAGGTCCCATATTTTTCTGAAGGGATCTGAATTGATCGCCTGTTTGGTCATGGTTTTCCTTTCCCGAAAGAAAATAAGCCAATTACCATACCAAACTGCTCTACAATAGGCAACAGGGAATTGCTTGAAATTGAGGTTCCAGGTTCTGGGTTTAGGGTTCAAAGGTTACAACTGATAGATACTGCTGACAATCATCACTTATCATTTATAATCTCTCAATACCGAATTCAGTTTTCCGATTCCCACTTCCGACTTAAAAATAAACCCGTCGTGCCCCGATTGAGTGTAACGGATTTATAGCCAGAGATTCTCTTTATGTACCTTCGTTTCTTAGTAGCTGAATATTTATATTATAGATTTTGGGGCTTTTGTGAAGAGATGCGCCGAGAATTCAATCCTCAATCCTTGCCAACTCGGATGCACCAAAAAAAATAGCCTTCATCCTTCAGTCAAACCAAGAAGTGTCTTGAAGACTATTTTTCCAAACGCATCGATCGTTATTTTTTTAGATACAAACCGCGCGACGGGGCTTTGACCATGCCTTTTTTTGAAAGCTTGTAAAGCGCATTGCTCAATTGCCTTGCATTGAGTTGGGTTTTGGTCTTCAGCTGTGCGACGGTCACACCTTTTTTACTTCTTTTGATGGCATCGAATACCGTGTCAAGAACGGTTTTCCCGCCGGGTGATGCGGCTCTTTTGACAGCCGTTTTCTTCGCTGCTGGTTTCGCGGCAGCTGCTTTTTTCGCTGTTTTAGGCTTTTGCACTGAACTTGAGAGCTTTTCTACTTTTTTAGAAAGAGATGCGAGAGATTTGGAAACAATTTTAAGTTCACTTTGCAAGTTCTTCATTGATAATACCTCCATTTACAATTACTTCGGTTTTTCTTCTCAGACTTAGTTTCGGGAAAAATAATACATATCATGGCGAAAGTCAACATGAGCAGTAAAAAGAAGAGAAATTGACATGACGATTGACAAAAACAAGGGCATATGTATGATAGGTTGATCCCATTTCTGCTGGAAGTTGAGAACGAACCTGATCGAGTAACTTCTTGGCATGCGTTGCGCTTTTAAATACTAAAATAAGAAAGAAATCTTCTCTATTCAATTTTAGAAACACGTGCTCTATCCGGTATGAAGAGCAACTCACTTTTGATAAAAGGAAGAAGATCTTGAAGAAGAATTGCGTTTGATGTATGTTTCAAAGACGCGGGCCGGGGTAATCCTGATTTTCCTCCATTCGAATCAGATATATGACCGAATGATGGGAATATAACTGGATCATCCATCATGGTTTATCGATGAGGTACCGCAACGTATACTCGCAATACAGTCTGCTCAATTAAAAATATAAATGATACCTGAATACGACTTTCTGATCGTTGGCCACATCTTTGGGTTACAGATGGCCTGGAGGCACGATGCGTATACCTTTCATTTCACGATTTGTGACATCCCCTTTCGACGGTCTGCAGGAACATGCAGAAAAAGTAAAGGAGTGTGCCTGGACCTTTCAACAGGCCATCGAATGCCACATTTCGGCTCAGTGTGAAAAGTTTGAGGAATTCAGGTTTGAGGTCGATCAATTAGAAAGTGAGGCCCAATCCATTAAAATACGTATTCGCGACCACTTGCCAAGGAGCACATTTATTCCGGTGGGTAAATTTCAATTGTTCCGATACATGCGGGAGCAAGACAAAGTTCTGGATGCAATTGAAGAAGCGCTTGATTGGCTTTCCTTCAGACCCGACCCCGGAATCCCGGGCGCCCTGGAAAAGGATTTCTTTTTACTCGTGGATGCGGTTTTAGATCCGGTCGAAGAGATGTGCCGTCTGGTGCAGGAAACCGGAAAATATTTTAGAAGCCATTCCGAAAAGCAGCGAAGATTTGTCAAAGACATCGTCCATACGCTGGCTCGGCAGGAACATGAAGCGGGCAAAGTTGAAGATGGGATCAAGCAAAAATTGCTGAACATGAACATCGAGCCGACCACGGTCTTTCACATGATCAGACTCGCTGAAACCATCGGATCCATAGCAGACCATGCTGAAAACGCCGCTGACATGATGTGGTCGGTGATCGCAAGGTAGGAATTGAAAAGCGCAGCAATTTTCAATTTCCGTGGCATGGCACGAATTGATCAATAATTTCGCTACAAGAAATTTGAACTACGGTAAACGATAGGATTTTATTCAAGAAATACTTCTAATGTTTCGCGTATTTCGTGTTTAAAAAGTAGTACTAGACGGGTCTAATCCCGAAAAAAAGCCCACCATGTAAATACAACAAATCCTACCACAAAAAATGCAGCCACGAGATAACCCCACCAGTCAAAGGGTTTGACCGCAAATCCCAGCCTATCCACATCGCCGACTTTGTTTTTGCAAGCCGGGCATGATTGTGCTTCCAGCGGCAAGTGCACATAGCAGAACGGACATTTTTTGGTCGTATAATTATTTCTTAAATTCTTGTGTGAACTACGGTCTTCAGAATTCACCGGCGTACCTTGATAGTTATTTGTAGATTAGTGCTTGTGTTTGTTCTTTCCGATTCATCCGGGTTTATTACGCTGGGGGTTATTTTTTGGCATTTGATGTAGGAAATTTGGATTTAGATATCTTCACCAACGCCATTGGAGTTATCAACTCTCTGAATATCCGCTTTCGACGACTATCTCGCTGCTGTTTTTCTTATGCTCCAACCATGCTCTGAGTGTCTCAGACCGTTTTTGCTGCAGCAGTCTTTCTTTGACATTGTCCTTCTCCTTCTCAAATTCTTCCGTGGCAGGTGTTTTGCGCTGCTTGAATTTGATCACATAAAACCCCTTCGCACCCTGAAAAACTTCCTGAGGCAAACTATTTTTTTCAGACAACTCAAAGGCTGCTCGCGACAGCTCTCGCTCAAAGCCGATATTGGGTATGGTGTCATTGCGCTTAAAAAAACCGGTGCTCTTCGGGGTTAAATCGAATTTCTTACCGACTGCTTCAATGGTGCCGCCATCCTTTAGAGCGGACAGCAATGCCTCGGCGTCTGTTTTTGCTTTTTCATTCTTTTTTTCGCTGATTAAGTCGGCTTTGACCTTTTCCTCTACCTCCGCCAATTCGGGAAGGCGGGCTGCCTGTTTTGCAACAGTCTCCAGAAGATAATATCCATCACCCAGATCTAGAATTTCACTGACTTGATCTTCCGGAAGATCAAAAGCGGCCTTGGCAAATCCCGCTTTGTCAGACACTCCCTTTGGAGGTTCCTGGCGTGTAAAAAAATCGGTTGTATGAACGGCAAGTTGCTCATCGGCGGCAATCTCCTCCAAACTACGACCTTCAAACGCGGCATCAAAAACGGATTCAGCCGCATCATAAGCCAGCTGTTGGGCACGTTCGTCTGCCAGCTTCTTACGGATGTCGTTCTTGGCGTCGGCCAAGGGAGTGGTCGCGGCTTCATTAACTTTCTCTACTTTAATCAAATGCCAGCCGAACTGTGTTTTTACCGGATTGCTAATCTCGCCGGCTTTCATGGAAAACGCTTTGTCGGCAAAAGGTTTAACCATCGCTTCCCTTTTAAAGGTTCCCAGATATCCGCCCTTGTCTTTGCTGGGCCCCTCGGAATATTGTTTGGCAAGTTCTGCAAAATCCTCCCCGGCCCGGGCCTTTTGCAAAACATCTTCGATTCGCTTTTTCGCTGCAGCCACTGCTTCGGTGTCGGCTTCCTGGTCCACTTCTATCAGTATATGGCGTGCCTCAACAGTCTTGGCATTCTGAAATTCATCGGGGTGATCATCATAGTAGGCTTGAATTTCATCATCGGCGACCTCAGCCTGTGAAGCCCAGTTTTTCGATTCGAATTTTATGAACCGCACCTTCAGGGCCGGTTCGGTTTTGTAAGAATCCTTGCGAGACTCAAAATACGTTTGGATTTCTTCGGCCGTTACGGAAATATCCGGATAACGGTCTGTTTCCAGTAAAAAGAAATCCAAATTGACCATGGCCTCGTTCCACATATACCATGCCATAGCCTCTTGGTCGGATACTTTTACACTGCCGGTAATGAGGTTGTTTAGTTTTTCCAGCAACAAGGCATCTTTTTGGTTCATCTCAAAGGCCTCGGGAGTCAAATCGTTGCTATTCAACACGCCTTGATAACGGCGAGGATCGAAAACACCGGCGTTCTGGAAAGCACTGATACCTCGAATGGATTGAGCGAGTTCTTGATCGGAAACCCGCAAGTCGAGTTTAGAGGCTGCTTGACGCATGAGTATTTTATCGATCAGCTGGTTTAAGGCTTGTTTGTCCAACTGCAGCGTTTTAATAAGCTCATCATTTAAGCTGTTACCGAAGTTCTGGCGCACCTGTTCGATCAAGCGTTTGTAAGTCATGCGATAATCGTCAGCAGTGATCATTTCTCCGTTGACGGTTGCAACCATGTTCGACCGCTGTGACGTCCAGCTGCCGACGCCCCACAGTACAAAAACAACAACAATTGCACCGAGAATAATTTTTATTAACCAAGATGTAGCATGTTTTCGCATTAAGCTGAGCATATGATTCCCTTCTATGTTCCAAGAGGTTTCAGGTGTCAGGTTTCGGGGGTCAGGACGGAGGCATCCGGGAGCTAATCCTGAAATCTGAACACTGACACCAGAAACCTTAAGTATCAAACAATCAAGGAGACCGGTTTGGTCTGCCGATCCATTTTCGTCCCAACGGTTGCCGAACAAAACGCACATAAATACTCGTACTTGTCTCCTTCCGGCAGCACCAGAAGAAGTCGCTTGCGTACCTGAACCGCTTGTTTGCAACGCGGACAATAAAGCTCCATGGCATCAAATTCCTTGTACGCATCCACTGTGTTCGATCCCGTTGGACGGGGCGATACCGGATATCCAAATTTTTTCGAATCCATTATCATTATAAATAATTTTTCAGATCTCTTCAGATTCTTACCCTGCCAGGACGGGGTGGCTCAAGATTTGAGTAAATGTATTCACCCTGATTTTTAAATATTATTTTCAAACTGCTCTTTTGTCAACAGATTACCCATGTTAAAGCAAGGGTCAAGGCATTTGTCATTTATAGAAAAATGAAATGTTTCCAGGCCCGTATCCTCCTGTCTCCAATTACGGCTGCCATACCTATATAATTGCCGGATAGCTCCAAGATAATTAATTTTATCGAAATTTACAATATATATTGACACGCCTTTCGCCATTTGCTAAAAAAAATTTTCTTGTTACTGGGGCTGTAGCTCAGCTGGGAGAGCGCATGACTGGCAGTCATGAGGTCAGGGGTTCGATCCCCCTCAGCTCCACCAGTTCATAAAACCAAAAAGGTTAGTCTCAAGCTAACCTTTTTTTATTGTGAACAATGTAAAAAGTAGGCTCAATATTCAGTCTTTTCTGATGATCACCGACGCACAATCAAGGCATAACCGTACCATCTTGGCGGTCATTGGGATTCTGTCTATCCTAGGCGCAATTTGCTTTTTCTTCCAGAGCGCACACGCCCAAAGGAAACAGTTAACCCGCACTGATTCGCTTTTGCAGCCTGCCGGACCGACGCAACCCAAAAAGTCTGTGGTGCACCTTTATTTTGCCGATCGCAATAATTATTATTTAATGTCCGAGCAGCGGGTCGTCTCCCATTCGGGAGACTTGATCGACCATGCCCGATCAATTGTTGAGGCGTTAATAAAAGGCCCCCAAAAATCTCTGGCACGCACCATCGCGGTTGGCACCGAGCTCAGGGCAATTTATATCATTCCGGCGGGTGTCTGTTTTGTCGATTTGTCCCGGGCTGTCGCAAAAGACCATCCCGGTGGATGTCATTCGGAGCTTCTGACAATTTATTCGGTGGTCAATTCGCTCATATTGAATATCCCTGAAATTAAATATGTTAAGCTGTTAATTGGCGGAAAAGAGGCGCATACGCTGGCAGGTCATATCGATCTGGAGTTCCCACTTGAAGCCGATATGCTGTTAATTCGATGAAGAAGAAAAGAAAAATAAGCCATATCAGAAATATTGGAATCATCGCGCACATCGATGCCGGCAAAACCACGGTCACCGAACGGATTCTCTACTACACGGGCCGATCTCATAAAATCGGTGAGGTCCACGATGGTGAGGCGGTTATGGACTGGATGGTAGACGAGCAGGAAAGGGGCATCACCATTACCTCGGCAGTGACCACATGTCATTGGGATGATCTCGAAATCCATATCATCGATACCCCCGGACATGTGGATTTTACCATTGAAGTCGAACGTTCCCTGAGGGTACTTGACGGCGCGGTCGGTGTTTTCAGTGCCGTCGAAGGGGTTGAGCCGCAATCTGAAACCGTATGGCGACAGGCCGATAAATACGGCGTGCCCAAAATCGCCTTCATCAACAAGATGGACAGAGTCGGGGCTGATTTTTTTGGCGCTGTTAATATGATGAAGGAGCGTCTCAGTGCCAATCCGCTCCTTCTGCAGTTGCCTGTCGGTCAGGGAGAGGATTTCACGGATGTCATCGATTTGATTGACATGAAGCAGGTCAGCTGGGATGAACAAACCTTGGGAGTCAGCTATTGTCGCGGCGACATCAGCATCGATCACCTCAGTCAGGCTGAGGAATATCGGGAAAAAATCATTGAAGCCGCAGCGGAATACGACGATGAGGTGATGGAGGCATATCTGTCGGAAATGCCCATTGAACCCCAGAAACTTCTTGACGCCCTTCGAAAGGCTACCATCGATCTGGAGTTAGTCCCCGTATTGTGCGGATCTGCTTTGAAAAACAAGGGAATTCAGCCCCTGCTGGATGCCATCGCCAAATTCCTGCCGAGCCCGGTCGATGTTCCTCCTATAAAAGGAACAAATCCGGATACTGGAGAGGTCATCACATGCAACGCCAGGGAGTCCGATCCGCTGGCGGCTCTGATTTTCAAAGTGTCCATGATGGAAGGCCGCAAATTGTCGTTTGTCAGGGTCTACAGTGGCAGCATGAAAGCCGGAGAGGATGTGTATAACCCGTCGCTAAAAAAAAAGGAGAAGCTGTCTCGTATTCTGCAGATGCACGCCAACAAGCGGGAGCGTGTCGACGCCATTGGGGCGGGCAGTATCGCTGGAATAGTAGGTTTAAAGAATTCCTCAACCGGTGAGACCCTTTGCAGCGCAGATCACCCACTTTTACTTGAAAATATTGAAATTTACGAACCGGTCATTTCGGTGGCGGTGGAACCCCGGACCCATGCCGATCAGGAAAAATTGGAGGTTGTTTTGCAAAAATTCATGGCCGAGGATCCGACCTTAAGGGTGCGCCAGGATGAGGATACGGGCCAGACCATTCTTTCGGGCATGGGCGAGTTACACCTGGACATTATTACCAGCCGCATGCAACGGGAATTCAACACCAATGTCAACGTCGGCAAGCCCCAGGTGGTTTATAGGGAAACGATTGCCGAGACCGCAACAGCTTCCGCTGTCTTTGATAAGGAAATTGCAGGGCAGCGTTTGTATGGAGAAGTGAAAGTGAAGGCGGCAGCGGTATCAAGGGGTGCCGGAAATCGGTTTATTTCGGAAATATCAACCGAAGAGCTACCTCAAAATTTTATTGAAGCCGCCCGAAAAGGTGTCCTTGAATGCCTGGAAAGCGGATCACTGATGGGCTACCCCGTGGTTGATGTTGAAATCAGGCTCATCGGTGCCAATCACAAAGAGTCTTTGAGCACTGAACTGGCCTATACGGTCAGTGCGTCGATGGCGTGCAGAGAGGCATTGGCAAAAGCAGAACCTTTTTTATTAGAACCGATCATGGATGCGGAAGTATTCGTACCCGAAGCCTTCACGGGAGAGGTGATTGGCGACTTAAATGCTCGGGGCGGAAAGATTGAAGCAATAGACCACAGACAGGGTTCCCAGGTCATCACGGTTACCGTTCCCCTATCGCGCATGTTC
>JASFFJ010000159.1:0-12052 GCA_050124355.1 Desulfobacterales bacterium
CACCCGCTGGCGCATTCCGCCGGAAAATTGGTGCGGATAGGCACGCAGGCGCTCGTCCGGGGATGCAATGCCCACAAGTCCCAGGGCCTCCCGCGCACGCCGGCGCGCGGTTTGCCGATCTACCTTTTCATGGGTTAAAATCGCCTCGATCATTTGAGTATCGATGCGCAGAACCGGATTTAACGTCATCATCGGATCCTGGAAGATCATGGCGATGCGCGATCCACGCAGTGCCCGCCAATGGTCTTCGGGCAGTGAGACGATATCCCGGCCGCGGAACAATATTTGTCCGCTGACAATTCGCCCGGGGGGATCCACCAGCCCAAGGATCGAAAAACCGGTGACCGATTTTCCTGAGCCGGATTCGCCCACCAGGCCGAGCACTTGGCCTTTGTTGACGGTGAAACTGACATCGTCCACGGCTTTGACGATGCCGCTTTTCATAAAAAAGTGGGTATGGAGGTTCTCAATGGCCAGCAGTTCAGAAGCATCACTCATTTTCGCAACCTCGGATTCAGAACATCACGCAATTGATCGCCGACCAGGTTGATACTGACAATGGTGAGCAGCAAGGCCACGCCTGGAAAAAAACTGATCCAGTATTTGCCACTCAGCATGTATTCAAACCCGTTTGAAATGAGCAGCCCCAGGGACGGTTCGGTAATCGGCAATCCAATTCCCAAAAATGATAGGGTTGCTTCCAGTGCGATGGCATGGGCCACCTGAACGGTACCCACCACGATCAAGGGCGGCAGGCAGTTGGGCAGAAGTTGGCGGAACACGATGTGCCGGTGGCTCAAGGCCAGACAGGCAGCGGCCTCGATGTATTCCTTGCGCCGCTCCACCAAGGCCGTGCCGCGAATGGTCCGGGCATAATACGCCCATTGGGCCGCCACCAATGCAATGATGATCTTGTCCACCCCTTGTCCTAAAATGGCCAGCAACACCAAGGCGATCAGAATGGACGGAAAACTGAGCTGGATATCGACCACGCGCATGATCAGGGTGTCCGTTCTGCCACCGAAATAAGCGGCGATCAGTCCCATGGTCCCGCCCAACATCAATGCCAACAGGGCACTCATGGCACCGACCCCCAGGCTGGTGCGCAATCCGTAAAAAATACCGCTTAACATATCACGCCCCTGATCATCAGTGCCCAGCCAGTACGTGTCCCCCATCATGTTCTTGGCCCCCGGCTCCAGACGTCCGTCCATAATATCCAGTTGAGAAAGATCATAAGGATCCTGGGGCGAAATATAGGGGGCGAAGATGGCCACGAAAACAATACACCCAAATACCGCCAGTCCCGACAGGGCCACCCGGCTCTCACAAAAATCCGAGATAAAGCGGCGCAAAGGGGTTTCAACTGCCGGACCGGGTCCCTTCTCCGACGGCAGGCCGGCACCTTTGGCGGGGTTTGTCATGCCTTTAGATCTCCCAGTCGGACGCGTGGATCAAGAACTGAATAGAGCACGTCCACCACAAAGTTAATGACGATAAACATTGTCACCGTGATCAGCAGATAGGCCACGATAATCGGCCGGTCGAGAACACCAATGGAGTCGATGATCAACTTGCCCATCCCCGGCCAGGCAAAGATCGTTTCGGTCACCACCGCAAATGCAATGACATTGCCCAGTTCCAGTCCCAGCACGGTCACCACCGGAATCATGATATTCTTGAGGACGTGAACCCCGATCACCCGGGCGCTGGAAAGCCCCTTGGCCCGGGCAAATTTCACGTAGTCCAGCTGCAGATTTTCACGGGTACCGGCGCGGGTTAGACGAATGGTCAGCGAAAGCTTGAAGAGGCCCAAATTAAAGGCCGGAAGCAAAATATGGGAGAGACCGTCCGGGGTCAGGAAGCTGACCGGCACACCGAAAAGATCGACGGTTTGGCCGCGTCCCGAGGCCGGCAGCCAGCCGAGCATGACTGCAAAAATCATGATCAGCATCAGTCCCACCCAGAATGTGGGCAGGCTGAAACCGAGGATGGATCCGCTCATGATGCTGCGGCCGATCCAGCTCTCGGATTTGATGCCGGCCACCATTCCCAGCGGTATGCCCAATAGGATCGCCATCAGCATTGCGCCGCAAGCCAACTCCAGGGTGGCCGGCAGGCGCTGCAGAATCAACTTCAAGGCCGGCTCGTTGAAAACGAAAGAATTACCTAAATTTCCGCGCAGGGCATTGGACAAAAAAATCCAGTACTGCTCCCACATGGGCTTGTCGAGCCCCAGGGCCTTGACGGCATCCTCATACTCCTGGGGGGTTGCTTCCGGGCTGATCAAGATGTCCACCGGGTTGCCGATGGCATAGACCCCAACAAACACCAGCAGGGACATGGCCAGCAATACCACGATGCTTTGAAAAGAGCGGCGGATAATAAAAACAATCACAGGGGCTCCACCATTTTCAACGAAATGCCATTGATGTAGATGTAAAAGAAGCGGATCCTGCGGGATCCGCTATCTCGAATTGATACCGGCTATTTGACTTTATGGACATCGACGGCCAGGGTGTAACCATCGGTTCGTGCCGTGTATGTCAGGCCCTTTTGCATGCCCCAGATGTTGACCTGGTAGTGCAACGGAATGATGCCCACATCTTCCATGGCAATTTCCGTGGCCTTGATCAGCAGTTCTTCATGCTTTTCGCGGTCCACGCTGCGTAAAGCTTCTTCTAAGGCCGCATCCATCTCCTTGTTGGAAAACCGGCCGCGGTTGGTGCCGCCATAACCGGCTTCCTTGTCATAGGTATGCAGCAGCGCGCCTAAAGGTGAGGATGGCTCGCCGGTACCCGAACCCCAGCCCACCAGCATCAAGCTGAATTCAAGTTTGGTGCCCCGGGGAAAGAAAACATTTTTGGGCATGGTGTCGACCTTGGCTTGGATGCCCACCCGGGTCAGCATTTGGGCCACAGCCTGACAGATCTTGGCGTCGTTGACATAGCGGTCGTTGGGGCCATGGATGGTCAGCCCAAAACCATCGCCCCAACCGGCTTCAGCCATCAGCTTCTTGGCTCCTTCGGGGTCGTATTCTACCGGCTTCAAGTTGGGGCTGACCGCGAAAAAACCATCCGGTAAAAGCTGCCCGGCGGCAATAGCGTTGCCCTCCATGACCTTCGAAACTATGGCCGGACGATTGATGGCCATGGAAATGGCCCGGCGGATGCGGACATCCTTGAGCGGATTTTTGGTCATCGGATTGCCGTTTATATCAGTGACAAAGGGGGATACATCGCGGTCACTGTCAATATGCAAATAGATCACCCGGTTGGAGACCGAGCGGTCCAAGGTAAGTTTTGAATTTTTTTCCAGTTTTTCGATATCGGCGGTGGGCACAAAATCGATAAGGTCCACATCTCCGGCTAAAAGGGCTGCCACCCGGGCCGATGAATTGGATATGGGTTTGAGAATGACCTTCTCCCACTCTGGTTTTTTGCCCCAATAATCCTCGTTGCGCGTATAGACAATGCGATCGCCCGGGATCCACTCCTCAAATTTGAAAGGCCCGGTTCCGACCATGGCCTTGCCTGAATTGTAATCTTTGGTGTCCGCACCATCACCATGCTTTTTGGAAATGACGGTGAATGTCGAGAGGTAGGTTGCCATCAGGGGGAAAGGATCTTCCGTGGTAAACCGGATGGTGAGGGGATCGACGATTTCGATTTTCTTTATGTGATTGATGTAGCGTGCAAAAGAGGAGGGGCTGTTGGGCACATTGGGACCGCGCTCCAGGGTAAATTGAACATCCTCGGCCGTAAACGGTGTACCGTCGTGAAATTTGACGTCCGGACGCAGTTTGAATTCCCAGTTCAGATCGTCGATAGGTTTCCAGGAAACCGCCAGGCCCGGTTTCAGATTTTGTTTGTGGTCCTGTTTGACCAGCTTGTCAAAGGTGTATTCGGACATCATGTTGTTGGGTGTGAGATTGTGATAATGCGGATCCATGGAGCTGGGCTCGGCCTTTAACCCGATCCGTAATTCGGCGGCCACCCCCCAAGCGGGCATCAGCAGTAGAGCAACGAATAGCATCACAATAAACAGTTTTTTCTTTTTCATAGCAGGCCTCCTTTTTTAATGATGAATAAAAAACAATAAAAAAACCTTCGATAAGATTATGAACTTGATTTACCATAAGACAAGTAGTATAGGAGAAATCCCCTTGTCAAGAACAATCTATAGGGCCATGCAAGGCAATGACTGTAAGTATATGGAAATTTTTTCCCCAATTTTGGGTAACTTATTTCACATATGACATGTTTTCGTCAATTGGCCGATTTGCGAAAACATGCCGCCAAGGCTAGCGAAATTCTATTTAAGTAATCGTTTTATTGAGATTTTACTATCGTTGAGTCTCACATCGTCAGATTAGCGATATCGAATATTAGGATCATCCGAAATGGCATGATATCTGCACAAGTTATCAAGATCAGTGTGATTGCCGCATGCACCATCCGACTCTCTTTTTCAATCGATGCTTAAACGTGGTTACGCCAATGGAAACAAATGAGAACGGTTTACAAGCGCGGCGGATCTCTTCTGACAATGGAGGCAGACGAACCGGAGGAGATCGCCGAAATTATTCGTACACCTTGCATATTCCGGAAAGAAGAAAAGGCAAGGATCGCCGCACCAATGATGACCGTCGGAATTTACCCCGCACCAGAACCCTATCACAACTTCAGCCATTAAATAAACTATCTTGATACGCTTTTAAAAATATTCCACATGACCTGTCGAAATTTTTACTTGCCGTTGGGCCCAGGGTGAAATATGCTTTAATAGCTAGCGAAACTTCGCCTCAAACCGGCGCATTGGTGTGTATTTATCCAATCTACTGCCTAGTGCTACGGTTCGCAATTACAGTCATGTAATATTATTGAACTTTCCAAGATGATTGCTCACTCAACGCTAAGTCCTGAGTCAGTAAATACGTCATCGTATTTACGAATCGATGGACTTAGCGCATGTAGATGCTGGTTGCAGGATGATCGATTCCGGAGGCGGACAAAATCTTTCTTTAGTCCGTCCGGTATCTTTATATTATCGTCATCACAATAATAAAAAACTTTCAAATTTCAACCATCCACGCGGTGCATCATCAGCCATTCGGAGACGACTGACATGCGGCAAAAACAGTTAAAGACAAACACAAAAACACGCAATGTCCATATTTGGGATCACATGGTTTTGATCGGAATCGCTTTGGCCCTTTTTTATACGGTTTTTGATTCCATTTTATACATCTTTTTGTCCTATGATGTCGATTTTTTTCAACGTCTGTTCGGACCGGACATGAGTGCAATTTGGAGCCGCATCGCTATTTTATGTCTCTTCCTCATTTTCGGTTCCCATGCCCAGTTCACAATTAATCAACGCTCGGCAGCTGAAGCCGCGCTGCGGGAAAGTGAAGAAAAGTTCCGCAACATTATTGAAACCGCTCCCGATGGCTATTATGAGGTGGACATGGACGGAAATTTTACCTTTTTCAACGATTCCATGTGTAAAATTTTGGGCTATTCCCGCGATGAACTGGCGACGATGAACCAAAGCAAATCGATGGACGAGATCAATGCGTCCAATCTTACCAATATCTTCAACAAAGTGCTTGAAACCCGGTTGCCGACGAAATCGGTGGACTGGGTTCTCACCAATAAAGACGGTTCCAAAAGATTTGTCGAATCGTCTGTATCGTTGATAAGCGATCCTAAAGGAGAGCCCATCGGTTTTGGTGTATTTGTAAGAGATGCGACCCAGCGGCAACGGGCCGAAGCCTTATACCGCGCAAAACTGGCCGCCGAAGCCGCCAGTCAGAGCAAAAGTGAATTTCTGGCCAGTATGAGCCACGAAATTCGCACACCGCTGAATGCCATCATCGGTCTGGTGGAACTGATGCTGAGCTCTGATTTGCCCCCCGACCAGAGAGAAGATCTGGACGTGGTTAAATCCTCGGCCTATTCTTTACTTTCCATCATCAACAACATTCTGGACTTTTCCAAAATTGAAGCCGGCAAGCTGGATTTCGAACAAAGCCCATTCAGTCTCAGACAGTTTATGGATGAGTCAATGAAAATTATGGGTATCAAATCCCATGAAAAAGGCATCGAGTTGGCCTACCGTATTGTTCCAGGAGTTCCGGATCACTTGTCGGGCGACGCAGCACGCCTACGCCAAGTCCTACTAAACTTGATCGACAATGCCATTAAATTTACGGATGAGGGAGAAGTCATCGTCTATGTCGCCGCTCATTCTCAGACGGATGACGACGTATTTCTGCATATCTCCGTTGTTGACACCGGCATCGGCATCCCGGTGGAAAAACAGCGTGCCATTTTTAGTGCCTATGACCAGGCAGACGTCACAACTTCGGGTCGCTACGGGGGAACCGGACTGGGGCTGGCGGTCTCAGCTCAACTGGTGAATTTGATGGGCGGCTCCATCAAAATCAAAAGTCAACCCGGACACGGCAGCCGGTTTCGATTCACGGCACGGTTTATCCGGCAGCATGAGCATGAAACGCGTCAAGAGGTAACATTTCATCCTGAACTGAACGGCTTAAGAGTGCTGGTGGTCGACGATAACAGATCCAGCCGTAAAATTCTCAAAGAAATTCTGGAAATCCACAAGATGGACCTTGTACAGTCGGCCGGTGCCAAAGAAGCTATTAATATTCTTTTGAAATCCCAAGCCGAGGGCAGACCTTTTAATCTGATTTTACTGGATTCGGATATGCCCAAAATGGATGGATTTGCCCTGGCCGGCGCTATCAAACAGCAGAAAATCTCTAATGCCGGCATCATTATGATGCTGACCTTTCCGCACTTCAAGCGCAAGGCGGAACTCGAGGAACTTGGCATCACAACCGGCATTCTTAAACCCGTAGGCCCATTGGAACTGGTAAGTGTTATCTTAGACTTCCTTGGAATCGCCAAACCTGCCCCTGTTTCAGAGGATGAAACACCGCGGCCAATCATCCGGGTCCCCTCACGCTCGCTTAAAATTCTGGTAGCGGAAGACACCCCCTTCAACCAGAGATATATTCTGCGCCTGCTCGAGCGCTGGAACCATCAAGTCACCCTGGTGGAAAATGGACGACAGGCGCTGGAAGCTTTTAAACGCGAGACCTTTGATATTGTTTTAATGGATGTGCAGATGCCGGAAATGGATGGCCTGGCGTCAACTCGGGAGATACGTGAATTGGAAGATGGAAGGCGGAATGCGGATGTCGGAATGGGGAATGAGATCGAAAAGGAATCTAATTTTAAATCCGAAATCCGAAATCCGAAATCCGAAATCAAAAGAGTCCCGATTGTTGCCATGACCGCCCATGTCATTAAAGGTGATCGGGAGCGCTGTCTGGAAGCCGGCATGGATGAATATGTATCCAAACCCATTGATTCGGATAAGCTGTTCGAAACCATCGAGAAACTGACCCGGATTTCCGGAATCAAGCAACCGGCGCCGGCGGAACCTTTTATCGCAGATAGTTCATCTCTGCTAAAGGTTTTTGATAAGGACTGGGATTTTCTTAAAGAAGTGGTGGAGGTTTTTCTAGAAGATTACCCCAGATTGTTTGATAATCTTCAGCAGTCCCTTGAAGAGGGCGACTGCGATACGTTCATGCGGTCGGCCCACAGCCTGAAGGGAATGTTAAAAAATTTTCAGGCTGAAACCGCCGCTGAAATCGCCTTCGGTCTTGAAAAAAAGGGAAAGGCGGCTGATTTAAAAGGCGTTCGGGCGGACATCGATAGACTTGCTGCTCATATATCTGAAGTTGATAAGACGCTCCGGAATATGATAAAAGAACAATATAGTTGAGGGAGCTAAATTTATGAAAAAGAAAATCCTGGTGGTGGATGACGATCGTGTTATGCTGAAATTTGTCACCAAATTTCTGACGCGTGAAGGTCATGAAGTCATGACGGCCGAGGATGGTTTTGCCGCCTTGAACTTGCTTGCTGATTTCAGCCCCGACATCATTTTTTTTGATCTCATCATGCCCAAGATTGATGGTGGTAAACTGATTCAGATTGTCCGCAGTATGCCGCAACTGAAAGATTGTTATCTGGTTATCATTTCTGCGGCGGTGGCTGAGATTGATTTCGACTTCCAGGAGACCGGAGCTGATTCCTACATTGCCAAGGGTCCTTTCAGCTCGATGGCCAATCACATCATCGACGCCATCAAAGCATCCGAAGCTCCCCGGGGTCAGGAGGATCCGAAACCCATCCATGGACTCGACGGCGTATATGCCCGCCAGTTGACCAAGGAATTACTATCACGCAATCGCCACCTTGAGACAATTTTAGAAAGTATGGCTGAAGGAATCCTGGAAGTTTATACCCAAAAAATTGTCTATGCCAATGGTGTTGCAGTATCTTTGCTGGCACTGCCGCTTGAAAAAATTCTGGCGGCCTATCCGCCGGATCTGTTCGACCAAAACACGGGACGACGATTGGATGACATCTTCCAAACCGGTGTGGATCAATCGGCAGAAATCGGTGAAAATACGCCGGTTGAGTTAAACGGCAGACAAATCACCATTAAGGTACTGCCGGTGACCGGAGAACCGGCCACGGTCATCCTCATGATCACGGATGTGACCGAACGCAAGCGACTGGAAATGCAGTTGCAACATGTCCAGAAGATGGAAGCCATTGGTACGATTGCAGCCGGTGTCGCCCACAATTTCAGGAACACCCTGACTGAAATTTTGGTGAACAGCCAGCTCATTCAGATGAGCTATAAGGATGAGTCCGGTTTGCACGATGTGGCCGGACGAATCAATACCTCTGTCAGAAGGGGGTCTCGTTTAGTTGACGGATTGCTCCAATTTTCGCGAAAGCAAATTAAAGCAGAATTTGAAATTATCGACCTGGCAGAAGTGATCAATGAGGTTTGTCAGATCATTGGGAAATCATTTGACCAGAAAATAAAAATTCAAACTGAGCTCCCCGGCAAGCTTCCAATCATGGGAGATGTGACCAGTATCAGCCAGGCACTGATGAACCTGTGCAACAATGCCCGGGATGCGATGCCGGATGGCGGCCGGCTGATCATCAAAGCCGTAAGGTCGGGCAACCAAGTCATCGTTACCGTAAGCGATGATGGTGAGGGTATGGATAGCGAAGCCGTCAGAAAATGCTTTGATCCGTTTTATACCACAAAACCAATCGGCAGTGGTACCGGCCTGGGTCTTTCCACCACCTATGGAATTATTAAAAGCCATGAGGGTATGATCAGTGTCGATTCACAGCCGAACCGGGGAACCACGTTTAAGATGCTTTTTTCATTAGCTACGGACGAAAACCAAATTAAACAACAGGACGCTCCGATGATCAGCCGCGGAAAAGGGCAGCGGGTCTTGGTCGTCGATGATGAACCTGAGATTCTCAACGCCATGCAGGATTTGCTCGAGTATCTCGGCTATACACCGGAGCTTGCCGCAAACGGCAAAGAGGGGCTCCAAAAATATCGGAGCAACCGCCCCGATGCAGTTTTGATGGACATTAACATGCCGGAAATGGACGGCATTACCTGTATTGAAAAAATTCTCGATGATGATCCCCATGCCAATATATCGATTTTTTCCGGCTACGAGGAAGAAGGTGTCGAGAATATGAGCCAGCGGGCCAAAGAGGCCATTAAAGATTATCTGGCCAAGCCGGTGGGGCTGGAAGCGTTGAGCAGATTGCTTGCCGAGATGCTGAAGGAGAAAGATAAATAATATGCATTATGAGGGAAACATTATCAGACCGCCCAGTGAGGCCAACAGTATATTACTTCAGATAACCGTTGGCTGCTCACGCAATAAATGCACCTTCTGTGGTACTTATTTAGGAGAGCGTTTTCGAATTAAGCCGGATTCCGTTATTATGGCAGATATCGAATTTGCGGCCCAATATTGCCAAAGACAGCGCCGTCTGTTTCTCTGTGACGGAGACGCCTTGATAGTTCCTCAAAAAAGGCTGTTGAAAATTCTGCAGACCATCAAAGATCGGCTTCCGTGGGTGACCCGCGTGGGTGCCTATGCAAATGCCAAAAGCTTGGACCTGAAGACCCTTGAAGAGCTCCGGACGCTCAAAACCCAGGGTCTGGGTATTCTCTATATGGGCCTTGAATCCGGCGATGACATCACACTCAAAAAAATCAACAAGGGCGCCACATCATCGCACATGATAGAAATGGGAAAAAAAGCCAAAGAAGCCGGGATGAAATTGTCCATCACTGTCTTGCTGGGGATCGCCGGCCGGCAGCGCTCGCAGATACATGCTGCAGAAACAGGCCGTGTGCTGTCGGCCATCGATCCGGATTATGTCGGCGCCTTGAGCCTGATGCTCATTCCCGGAACACCGCTGTTTGACGACTTTCAATCCGCAGAATTTACCCTGATTGAACCCGATGAAATGCTGGCGGAGTTGAGAACGATGATCGCCGGTACCAACCTCTCAAGGGGACTTTTTCACGCCAATCATGCTTCCAATTATTTGCCCATCAAAGCCAGATTGCCAAAGGAGAAAACAGCGACATTAGAACTGATTGATCGGGCTCTGGCTGGCAACATCGCTTTAAAACCGGAACATTTGAGAGCACTTTAGCAATGAAAAATTTTTTTATTTTGTTGGCAGTGATCAGCGTGGCGGCTGTTCACAGCGAAAGCCCTGCCAAACAGGAACCCATCGGGTTTCCGTCGTTGATGTCCAGCGTTCGCATCAGCGGTCCACTTGATTTTTGTGGGGAGCCCGTTGAACTGGACGATCAGGATGTCCGTGAACGTCTCGAAAAGGAATTGCTTCTCAGCCTGTGGGATCGCCCCCAAGTCGTGCTCTGGATTAAACGATCCAACCGTTATTTTCCGATCATCGAAAAGATGCTCAAAGAACGTAACATGCCCCAAGACTTGAAGTATATCGCCATCGCTGAAAGCGCCCTGAGACCACATGCACGGTCTCACAAAGGGGCTGTCGGATTCTGGCAATTTATAAAGAGAACCGGACATAAATACGGACTGAGCATTAATACAGAAATAGATGAGCGCCGCAATATATTCCGATCCACCGAAGCAGCCATCGCTTATTTGAAATCCCTCTACGATATCTTTGGCAGCTGGACCCTTTCAGCAGCGGCATATAACATGGGAGAGCAAGGCTTGCTATCGGAAATACTGACCCAAAAAACCCGTCACTTTTATCATCTCTATCTCCCCCTGGAAACCCAGCGTTACTTATTGCGCGTCATCTCTGCAAAAATCATTTTGGCCGATCCCGAAACCTATGGGTTTCGGTTCACTGAAAAAGATTTATATCCGCCCTTGCAATTTGATCCCATCAAGTTGGCGTGTTTACAGGAAACGCCGATCTCTGTGGTGGCTGAGGCAGCCAATACCCGTTTTAAAGTGATCAAAGATTTGAATCCGGAAATCAGAGGATACTTTCTAACCGCTGGTAATCACCGGATTTTGGTTCCCAAGGGCGGCGCTGATGGCTTCCAGGCTCGATTCAAAACCCTGGTCGATCAATGGCTGGCTGAAAACCGGCAGCGCGTTTATGTGGTCCAAAACGGCGACAATTTATCCGCCATTGCGGAACGTTTCGATGTTCCCTTGCCGGCCCTGATCATTTGGAATCGATTAAAACTGCGAGAGCATATCCATCCCGGGCAGCGTCTGGTCATTTATTCGGATGAGATGAAGGTGGACTCTGCGGATCGTGAGTAGATAGGGATCGCATGAAAGTTGAACAGTCAACAATTAACTTCCAATCGGTTTTTAACGCAATTGGGCTGAATATCCTCTTCCAACTTATCCTGGTGAGGCCGCCCCTTCCGGCAATACCACCTTGCGTTTTTCCGGATCGTCATGCTGCCGATAGAATATGGCAACATGCCCGATCATACCCACCATAAGGCAGCCTGTTTTTACTGCAATGACTTTTGCAATTTCATTTTTCTGTTTTTTCTCTTTGAAATCGATAAACTTTATCTTGATGAGTTCATGTCGATCAAATGCCTGTTCGGTGGAGGCGATCAAGGCATCGGTTACCCCTTTTTG
>JASFFJ010000160.1:0-12000 GCA_050124355.1 Desulfobacterales bacterium
TGAGTGAGCACTGGCAGCAGGCCTTCAACGTGGGCGGCAGCGCCGTTGGCAAGACGGTTTTTTTTGTTCTGATAGGCGCCACCTGCTTTATGTACCTTTGCGGACGCTGGCAGGAAAAATACGGCCCTGGGAAACTGACTGCCTTAGGCGCTATCCTGTGTGGCAGCAGTGTTATCTGGCTGGGCTGGGCTGAAAACATGAACGCAGTTTACGCCTGGGCATTTTTTACCGGCGCCTCATCGGCGTTTGTTTATGTCCCGTCCCTAACGGTGGTGCAACGCTGGTATCCTGAAAGACGCGGGCTGGTCTCAGGATTCTTCAATATGGCCTTCGGTCTGGCCGCAGGCATTATGTCGCCGGTATTCACCGTCCTGTTATCAAGCTGGGGCTATAAAATGATCAACCTGGTGCTTGGCTGTGCGGCCCTTATCGTCGGCCTGGCGGCATCCACCATGATTCGGTCACCAGCGGTGCATCTGTCGTCGACGACAGCCGATACGGTGAACGAACCAGCCAGCCGCTCGGTCGTTGACGCCCTGAAAACCCGCGAATTCTGGTGTCTATGGCTCACCTGGGTTTTGGCCGGTGCCGCCGGTGCCAGCATGCTGGTGCTGGCCACAGGATTCGGTCTGGCCAGTGGATTGAGCCTCTCCCAGGCCATTGTTTTACTCACCGGTTTTAATCTGACGAACGGCAGCGGCCGGTTGGTGAGCGGATTTTTCTCAGACCGGTTCGGGCGCAGCCGAACCATGGCAATCAGCTTTACGTGTGCTGCCGCCGCCTACTTCATCATGCCCCATGTGGCAGGCATTTGGCTGTGGGCCACTCTAGCGGCGGTGATCGGCTTTGCTTTTGGAACCCTGTTTGCAGTCAGCGCACCGATAGCCGGTGACTGCTTCGGTATGGCCCATTTCGGGGCCATCTTCGGTCTGATCTTCACTGCCTACGGGTTCTTGTCCGGGCCGCTGGGTCCATGGCTGAGCGGCTATGTTCTGGATCGCACCCAGGGCAACTACACCCTCGTCTTTTCTTATCTGGGCCTTATGTATTTAGCCTCTGCCGGTCTTATTCTGATGGTTCGGCCCTGGCGCGAATGTCGCTTGTGAACACAAAGGATGCTCACCAGGACCTATCTTTCATGTTCTCGATCAGAAATAACATTTTCCTCGCATTGACCAGTGGCCTGCTATTGGGGCTGCCTTGGTCAATTACCCCTTTATTCTTTCTCGTTTTTTTTGCCTGGGTGCCCCTTTTGCTGCTGGAAGCGAAAGTCAGGCATCATCCAAACCCTTACGCTATATTCAATTATGCCTTTGTCAGTTTCCTGCTGTGGAACATCATCGGTACCTGGTGGGTTGCCCAGGCCCAATTTGTGGGTGCCATCCTCATCATACTCGCAAACGCTCTGATACAGGCCCTCATATTTTGGCTGGCCAGCCGTATCCGGACCATTCTTAGAGTTCCCTTGTTCTTCCCTTTTGTGCTCATCTGGATGGGATACGAACATTTTCATCTATCCTGGGACTTGGCCTGGCCCTGGCTTAATCTGGGCAATGCACTGGCCACGGCACCCGAGCTCATCCAATGGTACGAATTTACCGGCGTTCGGGGTGGGACACTCTGGATAATTTTGAGTAACTTCGCGCTGTTGAGGTTGTATCGTTCATATCGGGAAAAGGATCTGGGGTCTATGATGATAGCCGGCGCAATGGTTTCGATACTCCTTCTCCTCCCCATTGTTGGATCTTTTCTTATCTTACAAAACGTTGAAGAAACGGGAGAAACCGTCAATATCGCTCTGATTCAGCCCAACCTGGATCCATATACGGAAAAGTTTGACCCCAACAATCATGCTCAACACGTGGAGACGTTTTTCAAAACAGCGGATGCGATCATCGATGACGAAACCCAATATTTGTTTGGACCTGAAACCCTGATCGTAGATCAGATTGACGAGAGTGATCCTTCAACATCGATCTACTATCGGAAATTGTTGAAATTCCGCAAAAAATATCCAAATCTGAATATTCTCCTGGGTGTACACAGCTACCGCAAACTCAGCAGAGTAAACGTTCCGCCGGGAAGTCGTTTCGATCGCGAAAAAAACGTTTACTACGAAGCCTTTAACACGGCGCTATTTTTACCGCCGGGTCCCGCAGCGGTACCCCAGTTTTACCACAAGACCAAGTTAGTCCCCCTATTCGAGCGTATGCCTTTTGTGCAATATCTGGGCTTTTTAGGAAAATATTCCCTGGAGCTTGGCGGATACACCGGTACTTACAGTATTCGTCAGGATCGCACGACGTTTATCTCGCCCGCCCCCCCGGTTACCATTTTACCGATTGTCTGCTTTGAATCTATATTCGGCCCCTACTGTTCCCGACATCTGCCTGAAGAAAAAGGCTTTATCTGTATGATCACCAACGACGGGTGGTGGAAAAATACGCCCGGCTATCTGCACCACTTCAATTTCAGCCCGGTTCGTGCCATCGAAAACCGAAGGGATTTCGTTCGAGTTGCCAATACTGGTATTTCTGCTCTGATTAATGCCAAAGGTATGGTTGTCGCCCGGACCCCCTGGTGGACAAAAACGACCCTCAAGGGAAAGATCCATCTTCGCGGGGGGCAAACCTTTTTTGCTCGGCATGGTGATTATCTGGGCCGAATTTCTTTGGTAATGGGGGGTATTCTGATTTTGTACGGAGGAATTCGAAAACTGAAAAAATCTCGGACCTGAATTCATCGCTTCATAAATAATTTTCTTGATTATCTCCAGGGAATTGCAGAATTCATCCGCGCACAACGGATGTTGTCCCGGTGATGGGTTCGATTTTATAAAATAGATTCGACTTTAATTTAGCCATATGGCCTAGATGTCAATTTACGACAACATATGACGCTATCAGAGGCGGACCTAATATCCGAATTCTAATATCCAAAATCCAAAATTGATGTGGCATCAGCCTCCTGGCTATTGATCGGATGTCTCGATCCACTCTTTGAGTGTCTGGTGCAGCTCAAAACAGGTGAGCTCCGGTTTCCACTGACACTGTGCGTTTATTTCCACGCCTTCTTGAATCACGGACACCGGCCGATCCGACGAAACCACCACCACGACAATGTTGTCATGTTCGGCCGTGAATCGCAGCGCCGAGTTATAGCGTGCTCCCCGGGCGCGATCCTCACCAGGGACCGTTCGTCCGTCCAGCAGACAGGCAAATCCGTGCAGGTATGCGTCGGCGCCGATGTGCAGGGCACCATCGACTTTGGCGAGGGACTTCGACAATTCCAGGTTTTGAGAAAGTCGCAGATCCAGCGGTTTTTCAAGGCTCTGGCCGGAGATCTTTACGGGCTGTTTATTGAAGTCGATGACAAGGGTGCAGCCGTGCTCTTGGCTTTCGGCACAGCGAACGACACTGGTGATAATTTTATAGAGACGGTTGCTAGTTTCATCATCCAAATTCGATTCGAGCAGGATCTCCTCGACATTGACCAGGTTGGCCTGATGGGTGCTGGATTTGAATCGGCCGTCTGAAAAGCTGCAGACCACTTCGTCGTTGATGCGCAAAAATCCATGTCTGCGCCGAAAATCGGCAATGACACTGAATGCCGGCAGCCTTTCCCCGGCAATTCCCAAAATGGTCTTGCCGTCCGAGACCAGCCGGCGCTTTGAAGCCTCCACGGACAGCAGAAGTTTGCGCACATGCTTGAAATTTGTTAAGTTGGGCCGTCCCGTTTCAGGGAATCTGGCAAAAAACTCCATTTCCGGTAGCGATCGCAGGTCGACAAATATCAGCTCACCAATGGGCCATTGTCCCTCTTCACGGGTTCTGGAAATACCCAGTACGGCATCCAGAATCGGATACAATCGTAATTGGGTATCCCACCCGAGAAGGACATTCATTTGGTCGACCACATAATCCCTTACGGCATGGGCCGAATATTCACTGAGGAAGCTGCCTGATATTCCGGTGTACAGCTCCTCTTCGTTGGCGACGTCATGGGAAAACCGCCAAGCAGCGTGTTCCAGCCAACATTCTGTAGGGCCGACAGAACACATGTCCGGATGATGCTCGGTAAACCACATCTGGTAAAAAACGGAACTGGATCGGCCGCCCCAGGAGATAAGACCGGTCAATTCCAAATTTTTTTCCGGCATCATATGTCGGAATTTCTTTGTTTCACCCCAGAACCTGATCCCTTTATGCCAGTCCTTGGCAACAAGATAAATTTCTTCAAAAATGGGCTCATGTCCCCGCAGCAAATTTTGGGGATCGTAGATGTACATTGGATCATCAGGGGTGATCGCATAGATGACGGCAGCTCGACTGGAACCCGAGAAATGGGTCAGGCCGTCCTGCAGGCCATCGACGGTGTCTTTGATGCATTTACAAACAAAATTTAAATTTACCAAAGAATTCTCCCGTAAACTGGTGCTGGCAATTGCCGATGAAATAGCACAACCGAAACGGAAGCTCAACTGAATGTTGCAAACCGCTCTCTTTACGTGCAAAAACGTTTTTTAATTCGTAAATATTGACAATAAATTCCACTTTCGCTATTTGGATAAATATTGGTTTTGTTTAATATGTGTCTCAACGTGTTGAGCTTCGGCCAAAGCCGGCACACTATCGACAGTTTTCAGTATATTCGCGTCAAGAAAACAACCTCTTGCCGCATAGAAAGGTCACAACATTGAGTCAGGACATTTCTACATCAGACCTACAGCCAAGCGAACGCGATGAATTGCTCTGCAGAATCCAGGAACTGGAAGAACGCTGCCGCCGGGCTGAAGATGCACTTAAAACATCCGAAGCACGAAATCAGCTTCTGGGTGACAGTGCCCCATTTGGCATTATTGTCGTGGAACCTGAAGGCCAGGTGTTCGGTGCCAATCAGAAAATGCTAAACATGCTCGGCTGGCCATCTGATCGGGATGTCACGGAGTTGGATGTGCTGCACCATCCTCCCCTGGTGGAATCCGGCGTTGCCGACTCGTTTCGGCGTTGCCTGGAAAAAAAGACGCGCATTGTCGGCGATCATTCCTGTCTGCTGACTGCGGATGGTTGTGAACATCTGCGCTATCATATCAGCCCTGTCCTCGAATCGGATGGCAGACTTTCCGGAATTATCGCCTTTGTCGAAGACGTCACTGAACTCAGGGTTGCTGAGGAAACCATTAAAGCCAGCGAAAAAAAATATCGTCTGCTGTTTGACTCCGCGCCGGTGGCCATGATCGAAAGAGACGCCGGCGAATTGAAACGGCACCTGGATCAGCTGCGGGCCGATGGCAACTCTGATCTGCATCGCTATTTCAATCAGAATCC
The DNA here is from genome assembly GCA_050124355.1 of Desulfobacterales bacterium. Taxonomy (GTDB): domain Bacteria; phylum Desulfobacterota; class Desulfobacteria; order Desulfobacterales; family JAFDCJ01; genus JAFDCJ01. The sequence continues at coordinate 5,328 of JASFFJ010000160.1, forward strand.
CCAGGAAGTGGCCCGTTGCATGGATATGATCAAAACGGTAGATTGCAACACAGCCTTTTTGGACCTGATGGAGGCTCAAAGCCGGGAGGAATTCGATAGTGGAATCAGACTCACCAACAGCTCAGAGGACTTTATGCGCATGGCGCGCGAAATCATCCTGATGATGGCGGACGGCAACTTTTCCCTTGAACGCGAAGATACTTTTCTGACTTTAAAAGGAACTGAAAAAAGTATTCTGGGCAAATCCTTACCGCTTGGCGGCCATGAAGATCCTTTCAGCCGCATCCTCATCGCCATGGTCGACATCACCAAACGTAAACAAGCCGAAGAGGCGCTGCGCGTCAGCGAACAGCGGTTTCGCGAGCAGGCCCTGCGAGACAATCTGACCGGCCTCTACAACCGTCGCTATCTGTATCAATCGCTGACCGACTTGATTGAACACGCAAGGGTCAACGGATCGGTTGTATCTGTCATTTTTATGGATCTCGACCGATTCAAATCCGTGGTGGACACGTACGGTCATCTCAATGGTAGCCGCACTATTAGAGAGGTGGGCACAACTATTCAGAAAACCCTCGAAAAACCGGCATACGCTGTAGCCTACGCCGGTGATGAATTCGTGGTTGTCCTGCCCGACTTTGATCAAGTGCAAGCCGTGGAGCAGGCTAAGAAAATCCAAGATAAGATACGGAATCATGTTTTCCTGCGCGACCAGGGCTTTGAGGTCAGTATACGGGCTAGCTTCGGTGTGGCCACTTTCCCGTATCATGCTGATGACATGACGAATTTGCTGGAGAGCGGGGATCAGGAGCTGTTTCGCGCCAAAGGCGCTGGAAAAGACGCTGTCAGGTCCGCCAAAAATTCCAGATCATAAAACAAAAGCAAATAACCTCAGAACTTCAAAATAGTCATTTGACTCAAACCGGATGGAGTGTGGATGAGTTGACACGGTTCCCGGGAAAAAGGATGCTTTCCTGGCGATGGCATGATCTTTGTACGAAATGTCAACCGAGAATTGCGCTGGCAGCGACAGGCGGCATTTTGATACATCTTGCTGAAGTGCCGTTTGAACACCGTCACGAATTTTCTCAACCGCAAGATGAGGATGGATGTTGACGGTTGAATTTCCTGCGCCCTGCTTGACGGCCAGGGTTGCAATATTTGGAATCAGTAAGGTGGCTTCTTCACAAATACCTTTGTCACCGGACACGAAAACCAACGGCACATTCACTAAAGCGGCGGCATATGCATACATATGTAATTCTGAGGCATCGCACCCGTTAATTCTCAAACCGGCGATTTTCCCCGAGAATGTATGGGCCAGCGGATTTGCGGCCAAGCCGGCACGGGAGTGATACCCGATCATCAGCAAGGCTTGAAAACTTTCATCAAGCTCCTGCACCATGGAAAAGGGGTGGCCGCTCCAACCCCGGATAAGGCGGGCTTCCCTTGGCAACCTGGAGGCGATCAGGTTCCGTGCCGTGCTATGAGCGTCTTTGACCCAAATTTCAGTGCTCCCGGCCTGCAGCGCGCCTTCACAAGCCGCTGTTACTTCAGCTGTCATTTGCTCACGAAACTCGCTGTAATCCGGTTTCAGTTTTTCGGTTTCATCCCAATGAGTAGCACCGGTAACGCCTTCGATGTCTGCACTAATATACACTTTCATCTTCAACCACCATTAATCTGGTAATGGGAATATAGAGCGATACAACATATCCACAATCCTCAATCCGATATCTAAAATTATCCTTATCAGGAAGCTAACCTAATTATTCAATCTCAATAAATCAACCTGCTCGCCCCGGAGGCGGACTTGCGACATCGAGTTTCTCTCACTTAGTACCTATTTACTGAAATTACATCATGTTTCTGCATGATTTATACCATATCCAATTTAATATTTTATCCTCCGGCTCGAAGAGGAATGCTATCGACTTATACTGAAAAGACAGAGCGAAGCGATACAAGAAATCTTCAATCTTCAATCATCAATATTCAATTCCGGGTTAGGGTATAACAAATACCGCTGCCGCAATTGTTGCCATTCCGTTTCATCAGCTTGCCAGGCTTTAACGATATCAGCCGGATCTTCTCCTGCTAAAATTTGACTCAGCACCATTTCAGATCCCAGCAAATTTTCTTCTTCTAGGCGGTAATTATTTGGATACAAGCGATACAACAGGACAGCGATTTCTAACCCCAAACGCACGGGGTGAAGCGACCGCCGATCTGTCACCAGGATGTAGACACCCTGACACTTTTGGCCGGCAAATTTACTCGATTGCGGGATAAAAGAAACCGGGTAGAAACGAACGCCTACCAGGCCTCTTGCATTCAGCGCCCCAGCCAGTTGCACCCCGTCGATCCAAGGAGCACCAATCTGTTCAAAAGGGCTGCCGGTTCCGCGACCCACTGAAATGGGGGTTCCTTCGATGGCACCGATACCCGGATACAAGGTGGCCTGAATCAAATTTCGCATGTTGGGAGACGGATTCACCCATGGCAGGCCGGTCTCATCAAACCAATATCGGCGCTGCCAACCCTTCATTGTTACAACAGTTAATTCCACTGCAATATCATTTTCGGCGCGAAACAGCAGCGCCAGCTCACCCATGGTCAGCCCATGTCGGATGGGCATGGGGAAATAGCCCGTAAATCCGATAAATTTTTGATCCAAGATGGGGCCTTCAATCTGAAGACCGTTGATGGGGTTGGGACGATCCAGGACCATGACCCTGACCTTTTGTTTGGCTGCTGACTCCATCATATAGGCCATCGTGGACATGTAAGTGTAGAATCGTGTACCGATATCCTGCAAATCGACCACGATGGTATCAATACCGGCCAGCATGTCAGGCGAAGGCCTCAGGCTTTTCCCATAAAGCGAGTGGATTGTCCGCCCGGTTTTTGGGTCCCGTAACGAGGGTACGCGATCGTCACGGATGCCGCGAATGCCGTGTTCCGGACTGAAGAGGGCAATTAACTCAAGATTGGCGGCTCTATCCAATAAATCGATGGCACTGACACCGTCGCGAGCCTGGCCGGTTTGGTTGGTCAGCAGGCCGATTTTTCGGCCTCGCAACCGATTAAAATCCTCTGCCCGCAGAATATCCAGGCCGCTTAAGACCTGACCGCCAGGCTGGTTTTTTTCCATCAACAAATTTTGTGGTCGAATGAATTTGTTGTCCATCTTCGCGGTCATTTGGGCCGAGGTCCTCTGACCGGCCGCAACACTGACAGCAATGGTGATAATGTGCTCGCGCAAATCAAATACATCGCCTTTGCCGGATGGATGAAGCCGGTTGGAAAGAAATACAACATACAGTCCGGTTGCGGGATGGAGCCAGAGTTTGGTGCCGGTGAAACCGGAGTGGTCGATCGGCAGGGGAGAGGGCTTTTTATTCCCGTCATGGCAGGTTGTGTCCAGGCTCCAGCCGAGGGCGCGCAGATGTCCTTTATATAGAGGCGTTGAGGGTGAGATCATGGCGAGGATGGTTGCCGGCGATAATAATCGAGTTTGGCCGAATAGACCGTCTCCCAACAGCATCCGGCAAAAAATTGACAGGTCATCCACCGTGCTGAAGAGACCGGCGTGTCCCGGGCTGCCGCCCATGCGTCGGGCGGAGGGATCGTGAACCAGGCCGCGCAACATTGTGCCGTCCGGACCCCCGCATGGCCGAGCGCCTTTCCAACACCGCTCGGTCGGCGCAATTCGAGCTCGTATTTTTTCTGGGGGATGATACATGGTGTCTTGCATCCCCAACGGCTCAAATAGGTGCTCATGGGCGAACTGATCAAGGGACATACCACTCACCCGGCGCACAATTTCACCCAGCAAAATAAAATTTACATCGCTGTATACGATGTTCTCGCCGGGTGGTGTCCGCGGCACATCATCCGTGATCTGCTCGATAGCGTCGCGATATCCATGCCAGGGACGTGCCGGATTGATTCCGGGTCGCAAGCCCGACATGTGGGTCAGAAGATGCTGCACCGTGATCCCTGATTTGCCGTGACGTTTAAATTCAGGGATGTACCTGGTTACCGGATCCTCCAGGGAGATCCGGCCGCTATCGACCAACTGCATAATGCTGGTGGTCGTGGCAACGACTTTGGTGAGGGATGCAAGGTCGAATACCGTATCGATGGTCATCGACTCAGGATCGGGTACCAGCGAGCGATGGCCGAAAGCCTTGCGATATAAAATTCGGTCATATTGGCCAACAAGAATCACCGCCCCCGGCAGACGCTGTTGCCGGATGGCCTCCTCAACGAGATCATCGATCCAGCAGAAGTCTGCGAAATCGGCGGATACGGCAACCGGTGCCTCATTATGGGAAATTGGCAAAGAAGCCGCCGCCAGAGGGTCGGATAGGATAATCGACAATATTGCCAGCAGTACCTGACAGCCGCGTTTCTCAACAAGCGAGATATCACGCCGGGGCCGCCGGATAGCCGATATCAGGACATTCATGAGATTTTATCTGCTTGAATATTCAACGGTCGCGTTGCAACAATGAAATACTGGGCGTTTCGAATGCTGTTTTTCGCAACCCATCATTCCAAAACTCCAACATTCCATTATTCCAATTATGAGCGTAGCAAACTAAGCTCTTTCATCGCCCCCAATGGTGTCATCATAGGTTATTCGAATCAGCGTTGTCAAATTGCAGTGCGGAAGACTCCATCAGTGTGTCATGCAAGCGATAACAAAATATTCTGGACAACATTGGTATGGGCTAATGGTTGTCATGCGTGACGTTGTTTAAAGCTCCTGGAAGTTTCGCCAAATGGAATAAGGTCCCATCCCAGAGAAGTTGCTTCGGGGGTTCGATTGATATTACGCTTCCAATTCATCATCTTTTCCACTGCCTCAGTTTTTATCAATATTTGATATTTGATTGTCATCAACGCCCGTTGGCCTGTGTTTTAATTGGTTCGGCGGTCTGGTCGGTTCAATGTCGCGACAATTATTTTGGCTGGGACACCAATACACGCAGACGCAATTTGAATCTGACCACCAACAATATGCGCTTTTTGATTCCACCGTGGGTACGGCCAGTCATATCCTGGCACTGATCTGCCGGCGTCTTAGCGCTGATTGGATCGATCTCTACGGCCATTGTCTGTATTTAATTGAAACTTTTGTTGCCAAAAATCGTTTTAGAGATACCTGCTATAAAGCCGCCAACTGGATTCATCTCGGCCAGACCAAAGGCCGCAGCCGCAATGACCGCTATGCTCAGCTTTAGGTACCAATCAAAGACGTTTACTTGTTGCCTTTGGTCAAAGAGTTTAAGCAAAAGCTAAAACGCATCTAATCCAAATGGCCGAAGACTTCCACTTTTACCAATCAGAAGATCAAGACGATATTGCTGCCTTGCTCTCCGATGAATCCCTTCGCAATCTGCAGGCACAAATTAAGCGATTGAAAAAAGATTCACCGCCCGCTTCGGCTCTTGGCATCGATCATCCGAACTATATCCCGCGAACATTTGATGAATGTCTGCAAAAAATTCAACACCTTCAACAACGCTATAATTGGAGTCGACAATTAGGCTTTTTTTATTGAAATCGCAGAGCGCGATGCCAAGCGGCGCCTGAGACAACTTTGCAAAGAAAACCAGCTGCTCAAAAAGCAAAACGATGATTTAAAAAATGAACTCACCAGGGCACGTCATCAACTGCAAACGTTACTGGGCGTTAAAAAACGCAAGTCGAAATTTGCCGCTGACACCGATGAAGATAAAACGCCATCAGCGCAACCAAAGAAAAGAGGCACCCCGCTTGGCCATATTGGAAAAACCCGACCCATACCCGATAAAGTCAACTATCAGAAAATTATGCCACCGCCAGATATCTGCCCCCACTGCGGTGGCACTGACATAGAACTCGAAGATGACTTTATCTGCAAGTATGTCGAAGACATGGTGCTTTTGCAACCGCTCCTTGGCATACTTTCATCTGGACCCATCGCGAGGTTCTGAAGTATCCAAAGCAATCTTAAGTGAGGATTATGACGGCATTTTGCATGCGGATTTTTATGCGGCTTACAATTTTTTGCCCAAGGTTCAACGTTGCCTGATTCATTTTCTGCGCGCTATCAGCGATGAGCTTGAAATCAGACCCGAAGATAAAAGCCTTACTGATTTGAAAGACGGTCTTAAAAACATCATTGAAAAAGGATCTCAGCTCAAAAAAATTGATGATGATCAACAACGAAACGTCGGCCGACAACAACTTGAAGACAAGCTGCAAACGCTGGCAAAACTAAAATCAGAAAATAAAAAAACCAACACCCTCATCAAGCGTTTAGTACGTCATCAACATGAACTAATCCGCTTTGTCGATCATCCCAGGCCGAGTTTCACAATAACCGGGCCGAACACGCCCTAAGACCAGAGGTGATTTTTAAAAAATTGTCCTTCGGTAATTTGACCCCGGCGGCGCTTATAACTACCTAATTCTGGTAACTGTGCTAGAAACCTGCCGGCTGAAGGGTAAAAACCTCACTGATTTTATTCATTCCGTGTGGCTGTCCACCAAAGATCAACTGATTCATATCACCCGAGATTTTCTTGATACTTCATAGCTGCCAAATTATCACCAGCCTAATAAACTTCTCTAACCCCTATTCCAGCTTAACTGTTACATTCATTACGTACCTCCTGAT
>JASFFJ010000161.1:0-11977 GCA_050124355.1 Desulfobacterales bacterium
TCTAAAAAAAATCCTGATTTGATAATTTTTACAGTAGGTTAAGCAAGCAGGTAATGATAGAGGAGTTTTTCAATGGCTGTCGACCATATGCCGTCGCCTGGTAATACCATCAATTCGAAGCTAGCGACGAAAATTAAGGCATTGCCCTCGGATCGGCAGTGGCGTCTGCTCCAACAGCTGCTTGACGGCAACATCTTTGCCACCCTGCAGGGACTTATTGACAACATGTCGGCTGATGAGCAGTTAGCCCTTTTAGAGCAATTGCAGGACCAGCCCAACAACCCGGTTAACCCGGAAGAAACTGAAATCGCATTGCGGCGCTATAGCCGCAAGTCTTGTCTGATCAGCACAGATTATGTGATCGGGAGCCGTAACTATGAAGGTTTTATGCTCGATATCAATCCTGCCGGCGCCTTTATTGAAACCAGCGAGACCTTTTCCGAAGGTCAGCAGATTCAGTTGGCATTCACCTTGCCGAACAATCCCAGTCAACTAAAAATCACCGGGGAAATACTGTGGAACAGCAAGTCAGGCATTGGTATACGATTCAAAGCGTTATCCCGCAAACAGATAGATCTTATTGCCGCCTTTATGGATGAAAGATAACCCACTTTTCGAGTTACGGGTTGTGAGTTACGCGCAACACGCACCCCGTGATCCGCAACGCGTAACCTGCAACTCGCAACCCGGATTCAATATTTAACCTTTTCTATCCCTTTCAAATTCAAAATCTCGCGGGTTTCATCCGGCGCGGCCGGTTCAAGCCCGTGTTCCTTGGCAATACGAACGATTTTTTCTACCTGCTCCCCACTGCTTTTGGCCATCCTCCCTTTTTCCAGATAAAGATTATCCTCCAGGCCGACTCTGGTGTTGCCACCCATAAGCAGGGCTAAATTGCACATTTTAAACTGGTGCTTACCGGCCGCACAAACAGACCAGACAAATTCATCACCAAAAATTTCCCTGGCCGAGTTGAGCAGAAATACGAGGTTGTTGACCGTTGCCTGCATGCCGCCCAGAATACCCAGTACGAACTGCAGGTAAACCGGCTTTTGTACATGACCCCGGTCGATCAGATGTGCCAGATTGTTGAGCATGCCGGCATCATAAATTTCGAATTCCGGTTTGGTTCCTTCTTCACTGAAAAACCGGGTGAATTCACGCAATGTTTGAAATGTGTTTGGAAAGATGAAATTTTCAGTCATGTCGAGGTATTGGCGCTCCCAATCGAATTTAAATTCCTTGAACTTGTCAAGCACCTGGAAAAGTCCAAAATTTAAGGAACCGGCATTCAAAGAAGCAAGCTCCGGGCTATATGCTTTGACGACGGAAACCCGTTGTTCCGCGGTCATGCCGAGTCCGCCACCGGTGGTGGTGCAAATGATGGCGTTAGATTTGTTTTTGACTTCTGACAGAATTCCGCCAAAGAGGTCGATGTCGGATGTAGGCTGCCCGTTCTCGGGATCACGGGCATGGATGTGGAGCACCGACGCCCCCGCCTCGCTGGCCCGCCGGGCCTCCTCGACTATCTCATCAGGTGTAATCGGCAAATGCGGCGACATTGTCGGCGTGTGAATCGCACCAGTCAGTGCAGCTGTAACGATAATTTTTTCTGACATTTTAATGCTCCTTCAAATTAAATAAACCGCCGACCCACGCCAACGGACGCAGACGATAATAAAACACCGTTGAACTGCTAGGTGCGGCAGCCTGCGGTTAATAAAAATTCTTTGGGATCTTGGCGCCGGTGGATATTTCATCCACCGACTCATAGCGATAACCTTTGTTTTGGTAATAACGCCGATAAAAAATAGATATAAAATACAGAACGATTCGCCCGCAAACCATTATTGTTAGCGCAACCACGAACATTTGTAGTGTATCAGATTTTACAACATGTCAGTAGTTCTGAATTTTCTATTCTTCGATGATCGCCACCGGCCGGGTTCATCCGGCGCTGGCGCCTTTAATCTTGACGGGAAAGCAGCAAACCTTGAATCCATACGACCTTCCGATGGCGGACAAATTCGCCATTTTTTCCATATGGCAAAGGAATTCAATCGCCCATCCCAGTCCCCCGGGAAGTTGCTCCTTCCGGACGCCAGGATAAAACGCTTTCATCTGTTCGGCACCCGATTCGTGATCAAAGTAATCGATTTTGGGAATCATTACGGGTGGATCACTAGGGAGCTCGGGCTCGATACTGATACTCAAGTCAATAATCCGTCTGGATGCCATGGTCACTCCTTTCCGGGATTAAAGAATCTATGATACCTCGTCACATACCTATCACAAAATTCGATTGAGTCAATCCTGAAGCTAATTTATAAATTCTTGGAGTATAATGAAATCCCTCCGCGGCATGCCGCGAAGTATCATACCTTTTGGATCTAACTCGTTTTTATCGCAGCAAGCTGCGGAGAATTAGACCCGGAGAGATTAATCCGAGGGCTTAAAGTGCTCACCATATGATCTTTACAGGATATTGCTTAAACGCATGGTCTGAGGTGACGATCGGCAATTCCTCAATTTGCCCTTGAGCGATCAACATCCGGTCAAAGGGATCACGCTGAGAGCCGGGAAGCGCTCCAGCGGCCAGCGCATGTTTCATGGTAATTGGTAAAACGTCTATACGCGATTTACGCAGCAATAAAGGACATGAGTATCTATCAAGAAGCCCGAAACCTTTTCTTTTACTGGTTCCATGCCTTCAACTCGCTCTCCGGCAGCGGTTCAAAAAAAGCCTCATCTATCCGACCGTCAGCAATCCCGGGTACCCAGGGTTGCGATTCTTCTAAAGGTACTAAACGGGCATAAGGTTCTCCCGCTTTGGCGAGCAATATCACCTCGCCCTCATGCGCTCGTTTAAGCAACCGCGAAAAGTGTGTTTTGGCCTCATGAACATTTACAATTTTTAAGAGATAGCTCAAATCAGGATATAAGGATAAGATTACATCTGCTTTTGACAGACAATGTATCATTTATTTCATCATTGCATTATTTCATTGGACGTATGAAAGTGAATACCACCCCTCAGAAGTGAAATCAAAGCTTGGAACTCCAGGCCGGAATTCTTAAATCTAGCGATACGCGCATGACACCCATTTTGATTAAACAATTCTTACAGCGGGATATCCAGCTGTACCGCAAGATCGTTCAGTATCTTTTTCTGGCCACGGTAGTTTTCATTGGCATCAAATTCACCTTATTTGTTGGTCAACTGGAAAAAGGTATGACACCCACCATTACCAGGCCACCCGGCATCGAGGCCTTTTTGCCGATCAGTTCTCTGATCAGCTTGAAATACTGGCTGGTTGGCGGCGTTTTCAATCGGGTACACCCATCCGGGTTGATCATTTTCTCGACGGCCCTGGCGACCGGTTTACTGCTCAAAAGGGGTTTTTGCAGCTGGATTTGCCCCTTTGGACTTCTGACCGAATATCTCAACCGGCTGCACACGCTCATTTATCAAAAAAATATCAAATTGCCACGGTGGCTGGATTATCCTTTGCGCAGCTTAAAATATCTACTGTTGGCCTTCTTTCTGCGGGCCATTGTGCTGAAAATGGATCCCGCAGCCCTGGATTATTTCATTCACAGCCCTTACAATATGGTTGCAGATATCAAGATGCTTTATTTTTATGATGCAAAGAATCAGAGAATCTCAGGACGGAATGCGCCGGACGCTGGGAGATGTCAAACCGTAGGGCAATAAAAAATAGCATTGAAATACAGAATTCATTTTGCCCGCCTATGTCATTGGTTCCTCCTCCCCCATCCTTGCCGCACCATAGTCCTGCCTTATCGGATGACGGCTGGTCCGACTTCCGACTTCAACTTGATCCTTTCCATCTTTTCCGTTAATGTGGCCTTATCTCTACCATATTTCACAAATGCAATTATTCTGGATTGGTAAGATGCTCTGTATCATCTATCATCGTGTAAAATGGAGCTTTCAAAGGAGGTTCATATGGAGTACGTCAATTTAGGTCAAACCGGTCTCAAGGTATCACGCATCTGCCTTGGTATGATGACTTACGGAACTGAACAATGGCGTCCGTGGATACTCGAGGAAGTCGAGGCGCGTCCTATCGTGCAACGCGCTGTTGAGCTCGGTGTCAACTTTTTCGATACCGCCGACATGTATTCAGCCGGTGCATCGGAGGAACTCACCGGCAAGTTCCTACGAGAGTTTACCCGCAGGGAGGAAGTGGTCGTTGCCACCAAGGTGTTTTTCCCGGTCGATATCGCCTACCAGGCCGGCTCCTCGAGTTCCGCACCCCCGCGGCCCAACACTGCCGGGTTGTCGCGCAAGCACATATTTGACGCAGTCGAGGCTTCCCTTCGGCGTTTGGGAATCGACTATATTGACCTTTATCAAATCCATCGCTGGGATTACGAAACACCCATCGAGGAAACGATGGAAGCCTTGCACGATCTCGTTAAATCGGGCAAGGTTCGGTATATCGGGGCGTCCAGCATGTGGGCTTGGCAGTTTGCCAAGGCGCATCATATTGCCCGATCGAACGGGTGGGTTCGGTTTGTATCAATGCAGAATCATTACAATTTAATCTACAGGGAGGAGGAGCGTGAGATGATTCCCCTTTGCCGCGATCTGGGTGTCGCCCTGATCCCCTGGAGCCCCCTGGCCAGAGGTTTCTTAGCTGGCAACCGCACGTCGGAGGATACCAAAACCGGAAGAACACAACGCGCCAAGACCGACGATTTCGCCCACAAACTCTACTATCGAGAAGAAGACTTCGCGGTGGTGAACCGTCTCAGTGAGCTTGCCTCCCAACGCGGCGACAGCAATGCCCGGATTGCTTACGCCTGGCTGCTGCATCAGCCGGGAATGGCAGCGCCCATCGTCGGTGCCAGCAAAATTGCTCATATTGAAGAGGCGGTGTCGGCCACCGAGATCAATCTAAGCGAGGAAGAAATTCAACTTCTTGGCAACGCCTACAAGCCGCATGCAGTACTGGGACATACGTGATCTATAACAAATCCAAAAGAGGGGGAAGGATGTCTGCATATCTCATTGGTCACATTAGTATAAAAAGCCCTGACAAGTGGAAGATCTACGTCGAGGGAGTTCAGAAGTCTCTGATGCCTTTCGATGCCGAGATTGTATTTCGAGGAAGGCGTGCAACTGTTTTAGCTGGCGAACATCCTCACCAACACACGGTCGTCATAAAATTCCCCGACCAGCCAACATTGCAGCAATGGTATCATTCCGAGACCTATCAGGCTCTGATTGCCATCCGGGATGAAGCCGCCGATGTGGTGATCATAAGCTATGACACTTGAGTTTTTGCGACGATTAAAAAGAAGCCTGTCAAATGATAACCCAAATTCAGAACTACTGATGTGTCGTAAATTTACGCATATTTTTACTACAAATTTTGTAGGTTCTTTAGATATCAGGGCTTCCCGAGAAGTTTTTCCAATTGGGGTCATGAGCCCTGAAATTGGAGTGTCACAACTCATATCTCTGGTGCCTATCGTCGCGATGGCGATATTGGGAGTGGTGTTATTATTTCCTGCTGTAAATTATGCCCTGTCAGAGCCGGAAGCATTCGACAGAGCAAAACGGGAGGACAAACCTGTATTTCTGTCAATCGGATACTCGACCTGCCACTGATGTCACGTGATGGAGCATGAATCTTCATCAATTGAGTTTTTTATTGAGACGCTACCACCACACTCAAAATTATCAGACTCTGGCGATGGTAGAAAAAACGCTGATCCGGATGCGCCAGGGCGGCATCTACGATCAGCTGGGATTCGGCTTTCACCGCTATGCCACCGATGCCCAGTGGCTGGTGCCGCACTTTGAGAAAATGCTTTACGACCAGGCTTTGTTGATCATGGCCTATACGGAAGCCTTTTCAAGCGACCGATAATGCGTTTTATGCCAAGGTGGCCGAAGAAATCATTTCCCATGTCTTGCGGGACATGACATTTACCGAAGGCGGGTTTCTCAGCGCCGAGGATGCCGACAGTGAAGGCATTGAGTTGAATCAACAAATGCTTTCTCGTTTCTGGGATGAGCAAAATGGCGGGTTATATATGGCTGAGGAATTGAAACCCCTTCGGCGGAAAATCATTTGCATGTCATTCTGAGGGCTTACGGCCGGGTATCTTCCAAAACTCCCATGCGATTCCGTCCCCACCTCCGCCTCTCGGCACAGTACCGCTCCCCTCGGAGACTCTGCCTCTGTAACCGAAGGCAATCGCGGCCGTATCATCAGTCAATGCCAATTGATTGTCGAAAGTCACTTCTCCAACAAAATCCAAATCGCGGCGATAACCGTAATTTAGCATCAGTTCTGAGCTCAAGACGATACCATCAGCATCTAGAGCAAAAATATCGAGGATCAAGAAATCCAATGTCCTGTAGCCGTTGGTTAGGTAACTTCCCAGTTTTACCACACCAGAAATTTGCAAGTTTTGAGGCTTTTGTTGATAGGCATACTCAATGGCCACGTCACGGGTCTGCCAGTTTCCCTCGTGGGGTCCGCCATCCTTCAGAGTTATACGTTTGTCTTCCGCAACCCACGAGCCATCGTAAGTTGTTAACCTGCCGGCGCAGGAAACCAGCATAATTATTATCAGAAACAATCCGGCTGCCTTGAATTCGACCAAGCTCCTCTTTTTTTTAGGCATAGTATCCTCTTCTACTAAGCTACACTATCTTATACGTATCCGTTGATTTTTTTTGATCCATCTGCAGGCAAATCCGAACGCAGATCAAATCGACTAAATTTGGTAATTTCGGCACAAATATTAAATCTTGACAACATAACCTGATTTGATTATTCAACTCAATTCATAAGCCACCGGCATCGTTCAAGGTTAAATCAATTTTATGTGTTCTCCCGGCAACGGCAGAACCTTTTCAATTCTCATCCCGCCAAAGGGCGGGCTGGCTTATGGATTGAGTTAGACTCAGATCGCACTTCCAGGGCTCCTAACCTCAGTGGGAAAGACTTCTCAGAAGGCTCAAACATCAAAGAAAACGGTATAAATTGTATAAAATCCAGTCGTATAATAAAGATGCAACAGAATCTATAAAAAGCAATAACGACAAGCTTTGTTTTGGCTATAAAACCGGTCAAAACTAAGAAAGGGGATAACGAATATGAACAAAATTCGGTGGGGTGTGTTAAGCACCGCAAAAATTGGAATCGAGAAAGTCATTCCCGCCATGCAACAGGGCGGGCTCTGCGAAATCGCTGGGATCGCCTCTAGCAAGATCGAAAAGGCCGAAGCTGCGGCGAAGCAACTGGGCATCCAGAAGGCCTATGGCGCGTATGAAGATTTATTGAGCGATCCGGAAATCGACGCCGTATATAACCCACTTCCCAATCATCTACACGTATCCTGGTCAATCAAAGCCCTGGAAGCGGGAAAGCACGTGCTGTGCGAAAAACCGATTGCCATGACCGCCGCCGAAGCTCGCCGGTTGCTCGATACTGCTGAAAAATACCCTAAACTAAAAATTATGGAAGCATTCATGTATCGACATCATCCGCAGTGGCAGCGTGCCCGGCAGATGGTCGATGACGGTAAAATCGGTAAACTGCGCACGATTCAATCTTTTTTCTCATATTACAACGCCGACAAGGCCAACATCCGAAACATAGCTGAATTAGGCGGCGGCGGGCTGATGGACATCGGCTGCTACTGTATCTCGCTGTCGCGATTTATCTTTGGTGCTGAACCCAATCGTGTCTGTGGAGTTATTGAACTAGACCCGCAATTCAAGACGGACCGCCTGACCAGTGGCATACTGGACTTTGGTCGGGGTACATCGACCTTTACCTGCGCGACACAATTGGTACCGTTCCAGCGAGTCAACATATTTGGCACAGACGGTCGAGTTGAAATCGAGATTCCGTTCAATGCCCCTCCAGACCGGCCGTGCAAACTTACATATCAGCATGGAAATGAGTCCGGTGAGATTCTGTTTGATATTTGTGATCAGTATACGATTCAAGGCGAGCTATTTTCAAAAGCAATACGCGATGATTCGCAAGTTCCGACGCCGCTTGGCGACGCCGTTGCCAATATGAAAGTGATCGAAGCGCTTATCAAAAGTGCTGAAAGCGGAACCTGGGTTTAAAGTTATATTTCTCATTGACTCGTCGATTCCAGACTTTTTATCTCTTCGCAAAAAGGGCAATTTTTTGGACACAAGCATTTTACCCGAATTGCAACAAGAATCCAGTATCATGAATGTCCAATAACACCCATTCCAGAAACTGCGCATAGACCTGCCAGGAACTCTCGCCGTATCCGCCGGCCATTAAATAGGCCCCTGGTATCCCTCGCTCTTTCAGAAAGCCGTAAACCAGAAGGTCCCGTTGTTTCATTTGAGCAAGTGTCAATCTTAGATCTGCCGTGGAAGGCAATTCGTCCTTTTCATAAGGATCGGCGCCGGAAACCACCACGGCCAGGTCCGGCCGGGAGATATTATCAAGCGTATTGAGCCCCTCCTGCAACCTGGACACATATAGATGATCTTCTCCCCGGGCCATCGGGATGTCGATGTCGCTATCAATGAAAGATGGATTAATATTACCCGATCGATCATATTTTTCGCCATCCAGCGGCCAGCTGTTCGCCATGTGGATACTCAAAGTGGTTATGCTGTCATCATCCCGGGTGAGAGCCGCCGTTCCGTCCCCCTTGTGAGCATCGGTGTCGATCACCCAGGCGGTCCGGAGGCGGTTTTCGGCCTGCAGTTTGCGGATGGAAATAACAATATCATTGATAGGGCAGAATCCGTCCCCATAATTGTGCTGGGCGTGGTGCATACCGCCCCGAAAGGCAAAACAAAAATTCTTCTTCTGGGCTACCCGGCTGCATTGCACCGTGCTTGCGACCGTGGTAAGGGTACGATCAAACAGATGGGTCAGCGGAAGCGTCGCTGCATCAGGATCGTAGCGATGATATTTGCCCTGTTCATCGACCAAATCGAATGTCCGGATGATCTCATTTTCGAGCTCAGCGGAGTATAGTTTATCAACGTAGTCTCTGGAATGCACCCGCAAAAGGTCAGCTTTGGTAATCTGTTCTTCAATTTTTGGGATATGCCATTGGTCAATCCTGGAGCCCAAAATATCGTGTGATTTTAAAAATTCATATGCTTTCACGGCCCGGCTGGCAAGCATCGGAATCTGGATGCCGAACTCGAGCAGTCCCTCATTCAGGTTTTCATCATATAAGATCATGGTTGCTCCATAAAGGCGCCGCTTTGGCCACAAGCGTCCGATTTAATCAGTAGTTCTGAATTTAACCCTGGTTTAAAATGGCCGTCACCCTGTCACTGTATTCACGGCTTTGATCGTCAGCCGGTATCACCTCGATATCCGAAAAAGATGAGGCCCCCAGCCCCAGTTCTGCCGCCCTGGCGATTTGTTCCTGCTCAAAAATCTTGGATTTCATGATCTGGCCGTTGCTTCCCAGAGATTTTAAAATTGCCACTCCGACGGCATCGATGGCCACTCGATCTGTGGAAGCCATAAACGCATTCCCGCTGGCACGTTTCCCGCTGGCCGGACCGCCGTCCACAAAAGCGTCGATACCGTCTAGGATAATGAGATCCGGTGTAAAGGGCGCATTTATTTCAGCAATCAATTTGCGCTGGTGAGGTGAGGCGTGAAGTTCGCGCATATAGTCATAGCCATGGCGGGTTGTGGGTACCACGCCGACATGATTTTTCAGCGACAATGTGAAAACGCCGCCGTGCTGGTGGGTCTTCAGACAGCAGGTGGAAACCAGGCACTCACTTTCGAGAATCGGTCGGGCTATCCGGAATCCGTCTTGCCAATGGGAATCGCCGGCATCAACCTTGACCCAGTCCTTTTGCGCCAGATCGTCAAAATCGACGATGTTGACATCGAGTTTTTCCATGAGCGGAATGACACCTTTTTGCGCCATGACGTCACGGGTGAGTGGATAACTGCGTTCACCTAGACGTATCGTTTTGGCGCCCATTTCCCAGATTTCTTCAACCAGGGCCACCAGGGTATCATTATGGGTCGAGCCCGGCGTAGGATCCGAGGTGTTGAAGTTGGGTTTGATCAGCACATTCTTGTTTTTGACCGGATTGATATTCAGGGCCTGAATGGATGAAGCGACACCGGATTTACGATCCTCTGTTTTCACAAATGCGACTTTACTGCGATGGGAATTATTCATTATTACACCTCCTTTACAGTAAGAAATCCAGGACCAGTCTCTGACATGTTCCCAGAGGGGTGATGTTTGCCGTAAGATACCCATTGGAATAATGGAACGGTGGAAAAATGGAATATTGGGTATGAGAAGCGGATGATGGCCTGATTTTAATTTCTGATCGATATCATCTGTTGAAAATAGAACTTATTCCGTCAAACCCAGTATTCCAACATTCCAGTATTCCGTGTGAGGTAATTCACAAACGCGGACGGCCACAAAAAAACCTATATATCTAATAAGTTGTAGAATTTCTGAGACGCTTAATCATGGTTTGGAAGCGTCTTTATCGGCAACCATGGGTGCATAAATATTGTATTCTGTTTTCTCTTCAGTCAATTCATCAATTTTACTCTGGATTTCAGCTCTTTTTTCACTTTTCATCCAACGGTACCAGTGCGCCAATGACTGCCATTCACTGATCACCAGACAATCCTCCGGATTTTCTACATTGTATAAGGTTTTGCCTGAGATGTAGCCAGATTGATAGGTGGCAAGTGTTCGGAGCTGTAATATAAGTGGAACCAGTTTTCTGGCAAGGGGGCCCTGCTGTACTTTTCTTTTTATCATGACTTCAATGGACATGGTCACCTTCCGATCAGAATCCGGGGGTTCTTTTTGCCATCAGGTGTTTTTAAAACCTGGGCGTTTATGAATTCATTAATTTTCGCGTTGGCTTTGCGGGCAAGTTCGATGGGAAATGCATTGAACATATGGATCCCGCCGGGATAAACCGCCAGCTGAGACCGGTTGCCTGCTGCCAGCCAACGCATGTGCATAAACATGGTATCGTCTATCAACGGATCCAGCGTCCCGATGGTAAAGAGCGCCGGCGGCAACTCGGCAAGATCGGCATACAACGGTGAAAGGTCGGGATCAGAATACTTTTCAGCCGGTGCATATAGTTCATGAAACCATTCTATAAGTTTGGTGGTTAAAATCAGGTTTCTTTCTCCCCAGCGTCGAGCGCTGGGTGTCAGGGTCAGATCATAGGCACCGTAGTTTAAAACCGCCCCGCAATAACCGCGGAAAGAATGCCGGTCGCGCATTCTCAGAAGTGTCGTCACAGCAAGGTTCGCCCCGGCGGATTCACCCCCGATCAACATCTTTTCGGTGCCGAATTCCGAGCCGCAATTTTCTACAAGCCAAAGCGCGGCCGTCTCACAATCGTTTAAACCGTTTGGATAGGGGTTTTCAGGCGCTTTTCGATAGTCGACACTGACAACCGCGACATTACAAGCACTACCGATGTTTACAAGAAGCTCATCATAATAGCTGGCACGGTTTAGCACAAAACCCCCGCCATGAATATGAAGATATACGCCTGCGACCTGTTCCGGTATATAGACGCGAAGGCCAATGTCGGTATCCAAACCTGAAATCACGCGATCTTCGACGTCGTCGAGGTGTATTATTGGTCCGAATACCGAGTGTCCGGTGTCACGGGCGTCACGGATAACTTGAGGCTCATGGGTGTAAAGCGGTCGAATGGCTGAGAGCTCTTTTTCAATTTTTTCGTTGAAAGCAGACGTTTCTAAGTCTATGGCACCGGGTGCGAATAGTTTTGGACCATCATTGGAAATAAAAGGCATTCGCCATTCCTTTTAATTTTTTTTCTGAATCAAATTAATTTAGTATTAATACTTTATCCGACACGACGATTTCAGCGGTTAAACGAAATTTATCAACTAATTGAATTTATTAGTTATTTTTATTGACTTTTCTATTTGTGCTA
>JASFFJ010000162.1:0-11969 GCA_050124355.1 Desulfobacterales bacterium
TCAATAAAAACTTTCTGCATGAAATACGCAGACAGTTACTTGTGTGGCGCTCGTTTGACGATCCGAGCAAAGAAAAATATGAACACCGCTTAATGGCTGCTGAAAGAAAAACCAGCGACCAAAAACAGAGCGAGGGAGTCTGAGGAATGCCCCTGGAAGGGCCCGGGGTTACGCTCTGATGGTGATCGCTGATTTATGGGTCCGTTCCGATCAGGTAGTAGAGAGATGACAGAAAAGCAAAAGCCCTCCACGACGCAACTATCGCCGCCATCACACGAATCGGAAAGCCCCGCCGAGAAAATTCGATTGCGCGCCATTTTGATCGGTTCTTGTCTGGCCGTTCTGATTTGCCTGATTACCCCTTTCAACAATGCCTATCGTCAGGGGACACCACTGGGAGGTGGACATTTTCCGCTGGCGCCCTTTTATTTCCTTATTTGGATGATGCTTATCACAGCCTTTATCCGTTGGATATTCAAAGGGCGTAAGCTGATTACCGGCAGGGAGTTGCTGGTATCATGGGCGTTGATGGTATTGTTGTCCGGGATTGCCTGGACCGGGCTGGCCCGAACCTTCTTTATCAATTTAATGACACCGTATCATTTCGCCACCATTGAAAACCGTTGGGCAGAGGTTCTCCACCCCCTGTTGCCTCAAGGCTGGTATCCCCAGAGCCAGGAAGCCATCACCAACTTTTATAATGGAATTACTGGCGGTAGATCGATGGGATGGTTAGAAGTGATAAGATCGATACCCTGGGATGCCTGGATGGGTCCGCTCGTCGGCTGGATGGGATTTATTCTGCTGTGCTATCTGGTAATGGTGTGTATCATCAATTTGCTCGCCAAACAACCTCTGTACAATGAGCGGATGCATTTTCCGCTGCTGCAGGTTCCCCTTCTAATGCAAGAGGCCCTGGACAAGAATGAATTCGGCCGTTTTATTGCCAATCGTTTTTTGCTCACCGGGATTTTGGTGCCCGTTTTTTTGCACCTTATCAACGGGTTGAGTTTTTATTACCCATCGGTACCTTCGATTCCCACATTAATCCTCGCCGGCCAATATTTTCCAAAAGTCGGGCTGTTTTCAGGTTTCATTAAACTCAAACTTTACATTTACCCCGCTTTTATCGGTTTTGCATTCTTGACTTCAAAGCAAGTTTCCTTTTCGTTTTGGTTTTTCTATTTTGCCGGCACCCTCTTGATCGGTTTTCTGGCTGTCTTGGGTATCAACATACCGGCGGCGGCGCTGGGAGTGACCTTTGGCCCCGTCATCTCGCGACCTGAAGAAACCCAGATGATAGGTGCATATCTGGTGTTTTTCGTGTTTCTGGCCTGGCTGGCAAGATTTCACTTTATTGATACCATTTTGAAGGGATTTGGTGCGCGCAAAGAGGAAGATTTAGCAAGGGAATGGTTTTCGATACGAATATCTTTCTGGGGATTTGTCTTCGGCGGAATTGGGATCGTCCTTTGGTGCCACTATTTCGGAATCCCGTTTATATTCTCTTTTTTTGTGGTAGGTGCTTTTTTCCTCTTCACCCTGGTGGCCACCCGTGTCATTTGCCAGGGGGGAATTGCCTATTTTACCCTGACCGCAGCTCCCATCGACGGTTTGATGGCCTTTTGCAGCTCCAATTTTTTTACCAATAGCGGGATAGTGGTGGCCGGTATTGTCCAGAAAATTCTATTTGTCGATTTACGCGAGTCTCTCATGCCATCGTTGCTGCATACCCGCAAGGTTACCGAAAACGTCTCCAATAATCGCTGGATATTTTTAACGATTGTTATTGTTTTAATCATCGGCGTGGCGGCATCTTTTTTGGCCATGCTGGCACTCTGCTACAAATTTGGTGTCCGGGAGCTCCAGTTCGATTGGGCCACCCGCACCACGGTGGCGGTTTACGACAATATTTATAGTTTGATCGAATCGCCCCAGGATCCCGATAAATGGGTGATGATCTTTACCGGGATCGGGGCATTGGTGATGCTGGTCCTGGTGGTCTGCTATCACCGGTTTTACTGGTGGCCGATTCATCCTATCGGATATTTAACTGCCTACAGTTCCGCTATGTGGTATTTGTGGTTCAGTTTTTTTGTGGGTTGGGCCTGCAATGCCCTCTGTATGCGCTATGGCGGGGTGGTGTTGTTTAAAAAGATGCGCAATTTTTTTATTGGACTGATTATCGGTGATTTTTTCATGGCCGGTGCCTGGGCCATATACGGGATGTTTAGCTATTCAAGCTATCTGGTGCTGCCCGACTAGCGGGCAAAGGGCATAGGGCGCAGGGCATGGGGAAAAAGCTCAAGGCTCAAAGCCGATAGCTCAAAGGGGCGCTTTCGACAGTTTTAGGTGAATTGGCATGGGGCAAAGGGCATAGCGCATAGGGAACAGAGCATATTACACGGGATACAAATAGCATCGTTCAGGTCCCTTTCACACACGCAATCATTGCGCTACGACCTTAAAAAATTGATTAACGGGTGCCAATAACTCCATGCGCTTTGCACTCTGCTCTCTGCGTGCTGAAAAAGCTTGAATTGCGTACACTGACGGCAGATAGGAACTAAAGCAGCAGCAATTGGTTAAGACATATGTACGAAGACAAAGAACTCCAGGAGTATAGGGATCTTCTAGAAACCCCGGATCATTTTGAGGAGGGGTTTGATTGGAAGACCGTTGTGGGAGCGATTTTTATCGGGTTTCTCATGATGCCCGGCAGTATGTATCTACAATTGGTCATCGGAACCGGAATTGGACCTGCTGCACGCTGGGTGACGATTATCCTGTTTGCCGAGCTGGCCAAGCGCTCTTACAGTGAGCTGAAGCAGCAGGAAATTTTTTTACTTTATTATATGGCGGGCGCGGCACTGGCAACACCGTTTCAGGGACTATTGTGGAGCCAATATCTTGTTCAATCCGACGCGGCCAGAATGTTGGGTTTGGTTGAATTTATCCCCGATTGGGTAGCTCCCGGTCCGGATTCAGTTTCTTTGGTGGAGCGCACTTTTTTCCACCGGGATTGGCTGATTCCCATACTATTGCTGGTCGGAACTCAAATTATTCAACGCATCGACCAGTTTGGACTGGGGTATGTATTTTACCGTATTACCTCAGACGTTGAGAAGCTTCCCTTTCCGATGGCCCCGGTAGCAGCCCTGGGGACCATGGCACTGGCCGAGTCGACCGAAGATAAAAAGAAGAGCTGGAAATGGCGTATTTTTTCCATTGGAGGGGTTATCGGACTTGCCTTTGGCGGGATTTATGTGTTGCTGCCCACGGTTTCCGGCTTATTCCTGATGGAACCTATTCGACTCATTCCCATTCCCTGGGTTGAGCTTACCGGCCATACTGAAGAAATTCTACCGGCGGTGGCCACCGGAATCCAATTTGATCTGGGGTTGCTTTTCATCGGGATGGTTCTGCCTTTCTGGGCTGTTATGGGGGGCCTGGTCGGTCTTATCATCACGATAATTGCCAATCCGATTTTATACCGCCACGGTATTCTCAATCGCTGGCATCCGGGCATGCAGACCGTTGATACAATATTTGCCAACAATTTTGATTTTTATTTGAGTTTCGGTATTGGTTTGGGCCTGGCCATTGCTTTAATCGGCATCTGGCATGTCATCCGGTCATTCGGCCAAAGCGGTGCCGGGCAGCGGGGCAGCCTAAAAGATCTTTTTCAGCCTCCACCGGGGCGAGGGGATTTCAATTTCTGGATTGCGGTGGGCATTTATGTCTTTTCCACCATTTCCTATGTCTTGCTTTGTGTCTGGCTGGTTCCTAATTTTCCGGTGATGTTTTTTCTGGCATATGGCTTTATTTATACCCCGATCGTTTCCTATATCACAGCCCGTATGGAAGGTATTGCCGGTCAATTTGTGAGCTTGCCGCTGGTGCGGGAGGCCAGTTTTATTGCCGGCGCCAAGTATTTCGGCTATCAGGGCATTGAGATATGGTATGCACCTATTCCGATACATAATTACGGTGAGGCAACCGTAAAGTTTCGTGAAATTGAACTAACCGGTACCAGCATCCGTGGCATCATTAAATCTGAAATCGTTGTTTTTCCAATTGTCATGGTGGCCAGCCTGCTGTTTTCCCAGTTTATTTGGCGGCTGGCGCCGATTCCATCCAGCGCCTACCCCTATGCCCAGGAATTGTGGCATTTGCAGGCCCTGAACACTTTGTTGATGCAAACATCGACGCTTGAAGGAAATTCTCTTTTTTATCAAGCACTTAATGGAATTTATGTCTTGGCCGGAATCGGACTGGGGGTCGTTACCTATGGCATCTTAACGTTGTTCGGTCTGCCGATCATGCTGGTATACGGCATGGTCCGCGGTCTGGGCCAAAGCACGCCCCACGGGTTGATTTTGGAAGTCGTGGGGGCGCTACTGGGGCGTTTCTTTTTCATGAAACGTTACGGTACCATGTGGCGACAGTATGCCCCGGTACTTTTGGCCGGTTTCTCCTGCGGCATGGGGCTGACCGGTATGTTTTCCATGGGTGTCACCCTCATTCTAAAATCTCTGGGTCGTCTGGCGTACTAGCAAATGACGAATGACGATTGACGAATGACGAATTAAGGAATATTTTCATTTATATAGGTTCAGGCGTTCAATGTTCCGGGTTGAGAAAGCCGCAGGCAGCTCATATCAAGGAGATCGTGTCTTCATCGAATCTTCAATTGCCAATATTTAATATTTTCGGGGGTTTCAATGAAAAAAAGATTATTATTCATCTCCATCTTGGCATATTTAGGGACCGCCGGTATTTGCCTGGCGGGCGAAGCTCCCCATCAGGTTAGTGTCTTCGTTTTGAACCGGAATATCGCCGATTTCAAGGACTACGTCATCATGGAAACGGCATTGCCGATCCGATATATGGAAAACATTAAGGAGGTAGAAGTAAAACGAACCAAAGGATTTAAAAGCGGCTTGATTGCTTACGCAAGCTGTACCGCACCGGGTCATATCGTTCGGATTAAACTGAAGTATCAAGATTCGAGTAAAACGTTTTTTGAAAATCTACTCGAAGGGATTAAAAAGAAATACGGCGATCCGGATGAATACCGCGGTGATCCCTTCCAAATTCTGATTGCCTGGAAATGGTCTTTTATCGATCAAGAGGGCAATCGTATCAGCCTGACCCTGCAGCACAACTCCCAGGATGCCGAACAAAAAAGAGGGAATGCGATAAAACTTACGATGACCAACCTTATTGAAGAAGATCAACGTTGCTATAAGATAAAGGAACTCGATCATCGCGAAAAACTGCGACAGCGGGATCGGAAAGTGATGGATCCGGGGTTGAACGGGTGGGATCTTTACGTGCCGCGATA
Source organism: Desulfobacterales bacterium (assembly GCA_050124355.1). Classification (GTDB taxonomy): domain Bacteria; phylum Desulfobacterota; class Desulfobacteria; order Desulfobacterales; family JAFDCJ01; genus JAFDCJ01. Next base: position 5,348 of record JASFFJ010000162.1, read on the forward strand.
GGACTAAATTATAGTATTGGCGTGTTGGTTTATTGGGGAAAGTAATTGTTTTTTTCCATTTGCGGGTGTCTAAATGAATAAAAGACTATTATTTATTACCGTTTTGGCATTGTTGTGGGTCGCCGGTATTTGCCTGGCCGGCGAAGTACCCCATCAGATCAGCGTGTTCGTTTTGAACCGGGATATCGCCGATTTCAAGGATTACGTCATCATGGAATCCGCATTGCCGATCCGGTATATGGAGAACATTGAAGAGGTGGAGATTAAATCCATTAAAGGCCTTAAAACCGGCTACATTGCTTATGCGACTTGCGCTGCTCCGGGCCATATCGTCAGGATTAAACTGAAGTATAAGGATTCGAGTAAAAAATTTTTTAAAGATCTTCTCAAACAGATCGAAAAGAAATACGGTGAGCCGGACGAATACCGCGGCGATCCCTTTCACATTTTGATTGCCTGGAAATGGTCATTTATCGATAAAGAAGGTAATCGTATCAGCCTGAACCTGCAGCACAATTTCCAGGATCCCAACCAGAAAATGGGAAATGCCATAAAGCTCACTATGTGGAATCTGGTTGAAGAAGATCAACAATGCTATCGGCGAAAGGCGGATGACCCCCGCGAAAAACTGCGACAACGGAATGGGAAAGTGCTGGATTCGGGGTTGAGCGGGTGGGATCTTTATTTGCCGCGATAGGACTAAATTGGAGTGTTGGAGTACTGGAGTGATGGCATATTGGGGAAAGGAATTATTTTGTCCATTCCTCTTAAAAATAAGAAATCAAATTCAGAACGATTCGCCCGAAATCCAGTATTGCTGGCGCGATCACTGACATTTGTGTTGTATCAGATTTTACGACGCGTTAATAGTTCTGAATTTAGCTTTCACGAAAAGAAGAATTGACTGATCATTGGAAACAGGTCGCCTGGAACGGCGTCCGGTTTAAAACCCCAGCCGATTGGCAAATAGCTCAGATCGGTTCCCGTCATTTGATACTTGAAAATCAGATAGGGCCGGTTATGGAGGTCAAATGGGGGCCGGTGAAAGGGACTTTTTCACATAAGGCCCACCTGAAACGTTTGGCCGCATTACACCCGAGAAGCGTTAAAGGCGGAATCGCTGAATGGTTTTTGCCGCCGCATTGGCAGAAGGCCCTTTCTGATTTTGAGACGAGCGGGTTTTTATGGCAGGGAGAAGCTGCGATTGGGCGAGGCGCTATATTGTTTTGTCCCGTGTGTCGCAATGCCGCACTCATCCAATTTTTTAGGTATAATTCATCAAAACAGGAAAAAGTATTGTCGGCGGTACTCAAATCCTATTGCGACCACCGGCAAGACGCCCGAATGCTATGGTCTGTTTTTGATATCCGCGTAACACTGCCAGAATCGCTAAAACTAAATAGGTTTCGGTTTGATGCCGGTAAATTTGAACTCGAATTTATCCGCGCTAAACAGTCCAGTTCCCTACACCGCTGGGCGCCGGCAGCCGTGCTGCTAGGTGGGGGAGATCTTGTTAGGTTTGCCGGGACGGTCCCCGAGTTTTCTGAAGGACAGCCGCAATCGCTGAAAATCGGTGGATACGACGTAGTGGAGTGGCGCAAATTACCTGTAAGCGACTGGCAGCGAATAGTGAGCCGATTGAAGATAAGTCCCTCCTATTTCTGGTATCGCCTGTGGCACGTGGCAGAAAAAAACCGGATCCTCGGTATTCGTTCCGAATCCAAATACCCCTTTGAATTTCAATTGTTGGATCAGATTTATAAAAATTATGAGAGTATCTAGAAAGAAATCCGGGGCAAATCAGCTATCCCGCACGGAGGCTCTCGAATACACACCGGTCAAAAGCCGCCAAATTACGGAAACCCGACTGGAATCAGGTGAAGTTATCATTGAATATCCGCTGGCTGTGCGGCCTTGGATCGCCGCCGTGGCCAGACGTCTGGGAGGACATCCGGACCGCAAGCAAACCAAAAAGCTACAACTGGATGCATTGGGAACATCAGTATGGGATTTGGTGGATGGCAGGCGCTCAGTAGGTAGCATTATTCGGATCTTTGCAAAAACCCATCGTCTGGAAAACAAGGAGGCCGAAGTATCCGTCACCAGTTTCATTCGTCAACTCGGGCAGCGCGGTCTTTTAGGCCTGGGGTAGTTTCAATTATCTAAAAAGAATCGAGCGCGTCGTCCATGGTGGCAACAATGGGTAAAAAGGAGTCAAACCCGGCAATTTCGAAAACTTCCTTTACATAGTCCTGCATAGAGCAGAGCATAATCCGGCCGTCTTCTCGTTTGATGGCTTTGGTGGCTTTTAAAATCACGCGTAAACCGGCACTTGAGATGTAGTCAAGATCCTTGAAATCAACTACCATGGTTTTTGATCCGTCGGAAATCGCCTGGAAAAGTTTTTTTTCGAATCCCTGAGACGTATTTGAATCCAGGCGACCGTTGAGTTTAAAAATGTTGATGCCACCTTGTTTTTCTTCTATGATGTCCATTTACTATCCTCCCAGTTGGTGTATATTTTCAGAATTAGTCGGTTGTCATGGCCGGACACTGAACCGGTCCGTTTAGCTCTTGGATTTTGCGATCCCTTTTTTCAGCTTCAAAACGTTTTTATTATCGCTTCTTTCATAGCAAATATCATCCATCAACTTTCTGATGATATGAATCCCCAATCCGCCGATTTTACATTTCTCAATGGAGCAGGACACATCGGGTGTTTTGAATTCGACGGGGTTAAACGGTTTGCCGTCATCCTCGATGCTCAGACAAAGCCCTTTATTTTCAGGTGTCATCGTCACCTTGATGATATGTTCACAATCGTCATCAAATCCATAGGAGATGATGTTGGTAAACAATTCGTCCAAGACCAGGTTGACTTCAAATATAAATTTTTTTGAAAGTCCTATTTTTTGGCCGAAGGTTTCCAGGTGCTGGCACAATGTGTCTAGTTCGGACAAGTCGCTTTTGAGTTCAAATGAATACTCTTTTGGCGCCATAAGCGATCACCTTATATTGGCTTAACCCGACAGGCGAAGATCAGGCCCGCAAACCGGTCGATATCGGCATTGATATCGCGATTCAGATCAGGGTGACACCCAATCTGCCCATGCAATCACCGCATTGGTCTTCGCGATCAGCAAGAAATCGATCTTCCCATGTGTCGATGCTTTTGGCAACGGCATTACAGATCCTGGCAAGCAAATTCGGAAACTGCTCCATGGTTTTTAAAAATTTTCCCCGGTTCAATACAAGACAGGTCGTATCTGTGACTGATTTCAGAGAAAACAGACGGCGAGTTTCTCCTAATAAGGTCAAGCCGCCGATAAATTCCCCGGTCTGATAGTCTCGAATTTCAATCTTATTTCCGTTGTCGTCGCGTTCAAGTCTGGCACGACCGTCGATGATATAAAATGCCTGGCCGTCATCTTCATCCTGGCGGAAGAGGTGCTCTCCCTGTCGAAATTCCTCCCTGGTACATAGATACGCGAAAACCTTAAGGGTTTCAAGGGGAAGTCCTGAGAAAAAATAGGTTTGCCTTAAAATTTCCAGATTATCCTGAAATTCACAAGAAGGCGTCATATTATTTTTTTCCGACGAGTTCATACAACATTCCTTTCCGGGCCATCAATTCATTGTAGGTACCCGTTTCAAGAATTTTGCCGGCCTTCATGACTGCCACTTTGTCGAAATTTTTAATGGTGTCAAGCCGGTGTACAACTGAAATAACAGTGTTTCTTTTTCTCCAGCGGGTTTCCAGCAGGTTCTGAATGCGGGCCTGGGATTTGTTGTCCAGAGCCGAGGTCGCTTCGTCCATTATCAAAATCTTGGGTGCCTTGAGAAATATCCGGGCAATAGCCAGCTTCTGTTGCTGTCCTCCGGACAGTTTGTCTCCCTTTGTGCCGACTTGATAATGCATCCCGATTTCAATGATGGTTTCGAGAAGATCTTCTTCAATCAATAACTGAATGATGCTCTGGTTGATCCTTTCCTGGGCCTGGGGGTTGGTGGATTTTGTCTTGCCGAAAAAGATATTGTTCAAAATAGTCTGGGAATAGATGTATTTCGACATTTGGACAAAGGTAATCGCTTCCGGGTCGTCTTTGGTAATTTTTTCACGGAATAAGGCGCGACCCTCAAGTATCAGCGTCTCGAGCATTTCCGGCAGTGCCACCATTTTGTGGACACCGGGCGTAAACCGCAGGGCCAATTCCAGAAGCGCCTGACGATCTTCAGCGGGCAATTCATGCATCTTCTTTTTATTCAAATGGTCCAAGAGAATTTTATAGTCTTCCAGCTCGTCCGCGTCAATCGGGCTTTGTTCGAAAAACACGGCGTCCGGTGGCAAATTTCCTAAAATATCCACCGTCTGCCGGCACAAATTGGCCCCCAGGCTTAGCAGAGGCCGGTTCAAATCCGCCGTGTTTAGAAAATTGAGAAAATATTCATTATGTGACAGATTTGTATCGGTAAATTCATCTTTGTCGGCGGCACCGAAAATCAGATTTTCAGAGACGCTGGAGTAATACAAATATTTGTTTTCATCAAAAAATTCGACGTAATCCGCCAGCTCCTGGCCGAAATCCTGCTGGAAGTTCTTGCGAACCCGAATGATCATTTCAACCAATTCTTCATTTTGATCGTGAGTTAAAATCGCATTCAAACCAAAACGCAATATGTCTACAAATATACCGGTTTGGTGAAGAACGGCAATAATATCGTCAAGGGTGGGCATCTCCCCATTTTTTTCCTGACCGTTATCCTCGATTTGCGCCATGGTGGAGTATAAAATATTTTCCTCTATAGTGCCGTCAAAAATAAAAGGATTTTGAGCCACGAACCCGATATTATTAATCATATCTTTCTTGGTGAGCTCCGAAACTTCGTGGTCTCCAATCATGATATTGCCACCGGTATATTTATACAATTGACCGATACATAGCGCCAATGTGCTTTTGCCGCTGCCGGAAAAACCAACCAGGGCCAGATGCTCGCCCGGCTTTAGAGACATATTAATCCCATCCAGCAGATGAATACCCGTGTCGGTTGTGAAAGACAAATCCTTCACTTCCACGCTGTTTTCCAGTTGTAAGGGTTCGCGGTCCGTAGGTTCGATCTCATGCTCCGGCTCAATATCAAAATATCGCATGGTTTTATCGTAATTGACGCGGCCGTCCTGATAGACCTGATAAAATTCAATAAGTTCTTTCCAGGGGTCAAACAGCTTTTCCTGGGCCGACAGAAAGGCAACCAGAGCCCCCAATTCCAGCTGGCCTTTGATGGCTAAATATCCGCCCAAAAGAAACACCAAGAAAGGGCCCAAACTGGTAAAAAATCCATTGGACGTTTTAACTGCGAACCGGTATAGACTCCAAGCGATCCTTATTTTCAACAATCGGTCCACCAGTGTGTCATATTTGCGGTTTTCGATGCGGTAAGCGCCGTTGCCGTGGATTTCATGAATTCCAGAAATGGATTCCGCTATCCTTGCGGAGAATTTTCTGGCAGCATCCACCCGCTTTTTATTGTACTTGTTGACGCCTTTTTGAAGCAGGGGTACCAAAAAAACAATAATCGGGTAAATGCTCAGCGACACGGCGGCCAAAAGTGGATTCAGCCAGAAAAGGTATACGGCAAAGGCCAGCAGGGTCAAAATGTTGGTGACCGGGGACGCCACCGCCATGCCGACAAAATTACCCGGCAGCGTTAATTCGGTGCTCAGCGCATTGACCACCGTTCCTGGCTGGGTTTTTCTGAAAAAATTCAGTGGCAACGTCAAGATGTGATGGTACAGGTCTTTGCGCATGCGGGCGGTGGTGCGTTGAGTGATAAGGGTTTGGATGATATTGGTCAGGTATTTGAGCGCACTGAAAAAAAACACTGCAGCCAGGTAAAAGCCGCTGTACAGCAGCAATTTATCGATGTTTCTTAAATTGATGGCCTCGTTAATGATCCGCTTTTGCATCTCAAGCGGTAGAACCCTAATGACAACCATTATGACAATGATCAATAAAAGCAGCAGTTGAAGCTTGAGGTTGCCGGAAAATATCCAGGAAAACAACGATCGGTTGACGATGGGGATTTCCGCTTTTGACATAGCAAGCCCCTTCACCTTTCTAAGTGGTATTTGGGTGTTCTAGCAAAACTTCATACGTCCCTTAATTTATGAGGTCGTGATTATAACTGTTAATGAATGACAATGACAAGGATAATTTCAGGACTCTTGACCTCTGTTGGAAATAAAAGAATTATGGCTCACTATCTCAGAGCACGCGATTATAACAAAAACTAATGTAGAGCAAAAATTCTTTTCACAAATCAGCGACTACCAGCAGAGCGTGGTCCCGGCCCCTTCGAGGGGCCATCCCCATATCCCCAACTCTGATGGTGGTCGCTGATTTCTCGGGAGCCCTGATGTTAAAGGCACCCACAAAAATCACGGGTACTATTTCCGCCAATCGGCGTTCCCATATAGATTAAGCATGTCCCAAAACAACTAATACCTGAACCGCTCAACCTTGGTAATAATTTATTCCCAGGCGTGGAAAACGGCTCCAATCATTTACTTTGACAAAACCCAATATAAAAGATTATATTTCTGACTTTATTTTATACGTTTCGT
>JASFFJ010000163.1:0-11924 GCA_050124355.1 Desulfobacterales bacterium
AAAATGAGAATCGTGCATTTTGCTAAATCGCGTGCCAGCATCCTAAATTATACCTTTTTTTGGCAATGACGGCGAATTTGTTAATATTAAAACTTCGTTATTTTCTATTTATTTTAATAAAAATAATCGATTATGTCAAAATTTCGATCAATAAATCTTTAGAACTATCCGAATGATGCAAAACCGAAATGATTATAAGTCAATTTGGAATAATGGGGGGCATCTCAGACAGCGTTGCGGGGCGGTATCATATTCGCTAAAATGTTTTAGCAAAATCACCGATGAATTTATGTACTCTCTGAGATCCTTCTCCCAGAAGAATACCGTGGCGATTCAAATTAACCAGAAGATACTCTTTTTGCTGGGTACCGATAAGTTCAAAAATTTTTCTGGATCCTTTTGGATGAACTACTGGATCTCGGCGTGATTGGATAATCAATGCTGGTTTGTTCAGATCCGCCAATCTGGGTTCGAGATCATCCATTAGCCGTGCGAGTTCTCTGACCCCGGAAATCGGATTACGCAGATAATTTATGTGAGGATTTTCCGGTTTATTTTCGACAAATATTTTTTTGGGTCCGACGTGATAGGCCTTATCCATAATTCGATTCCATATGTCCACCGCCGGAGCAAATTTGGCCGAAAAATCCTTAAGTGTCATGGGGGCGGCAACAGCAAAAACCCCTGCAATCTCATTTACCCTGGTGGCCAGATTCAGCGCTAGGCCCGCTCCGGTGGAGAATCCACCCACGATAACCTTACGGCAAATACTGCTTATGAGGGCATAGCCCCGATCGATGGATTCCACCCAATCCTTGTAAGATCGCGTTGCAAGGTCATCGGGGGAGGTGCCATGGCCTTTTAAGCGGGGAACATAGACCCAAAAACCCATACCTCCCAAGTAATCCGCCAAGTACCTGACCTCCATGGGCGCTGCCATATAACCGTGAGAAAGCAATATGCCGACGTTTCTAGATTTTCCTTTGATAAGAAACGGCATCCCGACTTCCATGGATTTTGATTCGCCCTCTACATAATACTGTTTATAATCCGTTTTGTATTCGGCAACAGCCTGCTCCATGAGATATTTGGCCACCTTTCTCCGGATCCAGAATCTTGGTTGCAATGCAAGCTGCCGCACGGTTCTCTGCAACTGCGTGAGAGGTTCTACGGCATTGGCGATAACATCGATAGGATTGTCGATGCGGGCACGATGAAAATCGTAGGCAGAAGTAAATGTGGTTTGATCTTTAATGAGCCTGTCATTTTTTCTTTTCAAATTTCCCTTATCCAAAGCAATTGCGATAAAATCATCTACTTTTCTAAATCGGTCATCGGTCAGCAAATGGATCGGATCTTCCTCAAGGCTGGTGTGAAGATGTAAACCTTGATGCTGCTGAATTCGCGTGGCAGCCAGAAAAACCCTTCTGCGAAAATCAAATTCATCAATTTCCCTAAGCCGCAAGAAACGAAGCGTTGAGGCAAAAAGATGATCCAGATTCACAGTGGTCAAACCATAAATATCGGCCATATATAACTGCATCAACTTCAGCGCTTCTTTCCGCATGGCGCTTTTTGAGGCAACCGGATCATCAAAGTTGATTCTTCTTTTTGTCTGAATGTCAGTTTCAATGATCGTGCATTCAAGGCATTCACCAACCAGGATTGGATCCCCAAACCGAATGTCGATATCCACCCCCGAAATCAGCATGGAACCTTCGGTCATGAGCTCTTCCAAAGCGCGATCAGGCAGGTCGTCCACTAATTTAGTGGCCAGATTGCTCAAAATATTTTCTTGGGCTCTGATGGGATAATATGTCAAATTAACCGGTACGATATATGTATATCGATTTAAAACGGCTTCAAGTGATTCAAGCTGGAAGAGCTCCATCAGATACTCGGCTTCACCCGATTTCTTTTCTGAAAGACGCCGCAAACGCTGTCGGTAAAATTCCGTGCGTATGGCCAGGGTCGCCGCTCCGGTATGGGGAGGGTGCTTTCCACCGGCCCATGAGATCATAAACTGACCCTTTTCGATGATCTTTTTATTTTTTACCATTCTGCCTTCGGGAAAGATAATCCAATTGGCCTCGCCGGTGAGCAGTGATTTGACAATGAGGCGGTCCCTGTCGGGGTCTTTGGTTGAAATTGCGCCCACTTTGTCAAGATAACTGCCCAACGCGCCGGTGAATAGTCCAACGTCCGCCAATGACCAGACCGGGACTTTGGTCAAGGTGAATATTTGGTAAGGCATCAGCATGGTTTCTAGGCGGGTGAAGTGGTTGATCACGAATATTATCGATCCCTCAGGTATGTTTTCCTGACCATGAAGGGTAATATTGGTCTTAGACAGATTGGAGATGGCTTTTATGGCAAGCCCAGTTGTTCGATAGGCAAATCGATTCATACTAGCAATAATATGCGAAAATTGTGAATAAATCAACTACTTACCGATCGTAAAGTTATCCTTTTTCCTGTGCTCCATCTCATTCGATTGAAGACGGGATGATCGGGAACAGGGCCCACTGTTTGGTTAAATGGCTGAAATCGAAGCTAAGTTTGGCTAGATCCCACGCTAAATGTTGACAGCGCATTTATTTGCCATTAATTTGGTTAATTCGTTTAACAATTAACGTTGTAGTTGGAGGATTATGTGTATTCTAAGATACTCATTCTTCGCTTTCCGAAAACCGAAGTGCACAAGCCGATCGTGTATCATTTAACCAAAGATTTCGACCTGGTTTTTAATATTCTCAATGCTGCCATTTTACCCCGCAAAGAAGGTGTAATGGCGCTTGAATTATCCGGTACGAAAAAAAATTTCAAAGACGGGGTAAAGTATTTAAAAGCCCAGGGGGTGCATGTTAAAAATGCTTCCCAGGAAATTAAACGTGACCATAATAAATGCACCGATTGCGGAGCATGCACGGCGGTATGCCCCACCGGTGCACTTGCGGTTCAGCGGCCGGAAATGAAGGTTATCTTTGACCGGGAAAAATGCAGCGTATGTGAGCTGTGCGTGCCTGCCTGCCCGCCCCGGGCCATGGAAATCCGCCCGGCAGACCGGAATTTATTTGAATGAAGAAAAAAACCGCGGTGGCCATAAGCGGTGGTGTCGATTCGTTGATGGCGGCCTGTGTTCTAAAAGAACAGGGGCAGGATATTGTCGGGATTCACTTTATTACCGGATTTGAACCGGACTTAGATCATGCTCAGCACCCCAAAAAATATAACCGATCAAAAATCCTTAATATCGGAAAACAACTTGAAATACCTATCGAAATAGTTGATATCCGATCTGAATTTCAGGAGAAGATTGTCGACTACTTTACCCAAACCTATCATAAAGGCCAAACGCCTAATCCATGCATGCGCTGCAACCCTATTATTAAATTTGGCCGGATACTTTCCCACGCGCATCGTCTGGGAGCTCAAAAATTGGCGACCGGACACTATGCCAGAATAAAAAAGGATCCAAGCGGAAATTTTCATCTGTTCAAAGGACTCGATAGCCTGAAGGATCAATCCTATTTCCTGGCCCGTCTAACACAGCGACAACTTGAAAATGCCAGTTTCCCCTTGGGAGATATGAAGAAAAAAAATGTGAAAAAGATGGCGGCACAAAAAGGACTGCAGCCGGCGACTCGTAATGAAAGCCAGGATGTATGCTTTATAAAGCACACATCCTGCAGGGAATTTTTAGGGGCACAAAAAGGATTTGAATACAGACCGGGACTTATCGAAAATGTAAACGGTCAAGTCATTGGGGAACACAACGGCCTGCATCTGTTCACCATTGGTCAGAGACGCGGCATCAATTGTCCCGCCGACGAACCATATTATGTAATCCGTCTGGATACCGAGCGCAATCGCTTGACGGTGGGCGCCAAAAAGGACTTAATGTCATCTGAATGCAAGGTAGTGGACATTAATTGGATTGGCCAAGAACCAACCACACCCATGGAAGTATACACCCGTATTCGGTACGGCAGTAAGGAAGCAGCATCCAGGGTTTTTCCACAAGCTAAATCCGCAGCAATGGTTCGTTTTAAAGATCCTCAATTGGCAGTAACGCCCGGTCAGGGTGCCGTTTTTTATCAGGATGATGAGATATTGGGAGGAGGATGGATCTGCCCGAATGGATGAAAATCAGGATACCGGGTCTTGGATGATAGACGCTGAAAAAAGAGGCGCTCCTACAGCGCAGGCGCTTGCTCCGAGTGTCCCTCTTCTTCTGTTTGCAAAAATAGGTAGAATACATCGTTAATCCAGTATCAAGCATTCAGTATCCAGCATCTTGGCCAACTACCGGTGGCAGCATAATATCCAATTAGCAAGCCCCATCGCAAACAAAATGATGAGTCTGAATTCAATTGTCAAAATTTAAGATCACAACATTGGGTTGCAAAGTCAACCAAGCCGAGTCGGAAGCAATCGCACAGAACTTCTTGTCTTCAAAGTGGCTGACAGCCGGAGACATGGAAAAGGCTGATATATGCATCATCAATACCTGTGCCGTGACTAAAAAAGCCGCAATGCAGTCTCGACAGGCGGTACGCCGGGCGATCCGCGCCAATCCCAGTGCAAATATCGTCGTAACAGGCTGCTATGCGCAGACGGCACCACAAGAAATTGAGTCGATTGAGGGCGTAAATTATATCATCGGTCATGGTGAAAAGCACAATATCGGCCGCATGATCTGCAAAACCGGCGAGCGAGCACGCGGGCATGCGATTTCAATTGGTGGTGACATACACAAAAATCATCCTTTTGCATCAATGTCCACCGCAAATGCAGCCCCCCGGACCCGGCCATCTTTAAAAATTCAGGACGGTTGTGATGCATTTTGTACCTATTGTATCGTGCCCCATGCCCGCGGCCGCAGCCGCAGTATGCCGCTTGAAGAGGTGTTGACCAAAATCGAAAAACTGGCCAAGGCCGGCTACCGGGAAGTTGTGCTGACAGGAATCCATCTCGGCGTTTATGGCCATGACCTCTCTCCCAATACAAATCTCGCGACAGCCATGGAACGTATTACGGAATTATGGCCTATCGACAGAATTCGTCTGAGTTCAATTGAACCACATGAAATCACGGAAAAAATCATTGATCAGGTAGAAAAATCCGGTATCTTCTGCCGACATTTTCACATTCCGCTTCAAAGCGGAGATCCACAAATCTTAGAAAGTATGGGCCGCCTATACTCACCAGAGTTTTTTTACGAATTGATTAATAAAATCCATCAAATCATGCCGGATGCCGCCATCGGGGTGGATACCCTCATCGGATTTCCGGGGGAAAGCAACTCGGCATTTGAGAATACCTATAACCTGATTAAGAAACTGCCGATCAACTATCTTCATGTTTTTCCGTTTTCCGCTCGACCTGGAACCAAGGCTGCTGATTTACCGGATAAAGTTGATGACAGCATTATCAAGGAAAGATGTGAACGGTTGCGAAACCTCGGCAATGATAAAAGGAAGGAATTCTACCAGCGGTTCATCGGGCAGGTATTACCAATCCTCGTCGAAACAAACCGGGAGGCTTCAACGAATTTTTTAAAAGGGATCTCTTCAAATTACGTGCCGGTTTTGATTGATGCCGGCGATAATCTGAAAAATAAAATAGTTGATGTAAAAATCGAAAAGCATATCGGCCATTATATGTTCGGTACTTTGTGGCGTGCCTGACATGCCTTAATCCATTTGAACAATTGTGTTTCATAAGGAGATTATTATGAGCAATACCAAAAGCGACTACAAGGAAGATCTTGAAAAGGTCACCGCGATATTTAAAACCAATTTGGGAACTTTTGAAGGTGAACTCTTTGCCAAAGAGTGTCCTGAAACGGTCTGGAATTTTATTAACTTGGCCGAAGGCCGGCAAAAAACGGATAGGTCCGAGAATTTTTATGACGGACTGATCTTTCACCGAGTCATCGATGGTTTTATGATTCAAGGTGGATGCCCTCTCGGGACTGGCACCGGTGATCCGGGTTATCGATTCGAAGATGAATTCAGCCCGTCATTGAGGCATGATAGTGAAGGCATTTTCTCCATGGCAAACGCGGGACCGGGCACAAACGGCAGTCAATTCTTCATTACACTGGGCCCGACCCCTCACCTTGACAATCGACACACTGTCTTCGGGAAAGTGACCAGAGGTATGGAGGTCGTAAAAAAAATCGGATCAACGAAAACCGGCCCGGGTGATCGCCCGTTAGCGGATGTGGTGATAGAAAAGGTCGACATTAAAAGATAACTCGCAGACAATCCTAGATAAAATGCTCGGCTGCCCTCGACATGCTCAATCCCGGTGTGTCGAGGACAGTCGATCGATCCTGAGACATTGGGTAGTATAGTTAAACTCCCGGAGAGCAGCGCGTTTCTGGGTTTATAATTTGTCGTGAATATGGCCCTTATTACACAAAAATTAGATACTTTTATTCCCAATCTTGATCTCTCTTTTATCCCGAATTTCAAATAATTCCCCGTAACCCCGCTGTTTGTAGTACCCAGCTCAAATCGACTGATAATTGCATGGTATTTGCAGACGAGAAAAATATGGTGCAATTTCAGTCATTCGCAGTTCGGTCGAACCAGGATTTTCATCAACATCCCAGGGATCTTTTCATTTATGTTAGAAAGACGAATTTAATGGATTGAAAGGAGCATATCAATGGCATCTAATTTCCAACTTTTGTCCTATCGTAACAAAGACAGTCTTCATTTGCAGCTATATGGTGATTTTGATGGCAATTCAGCCTATGAATTGATCAATACGCTTAAGAAAAATGGTAAGGATTTTATTCAAATTTTTATCGATACCAATGACCTTGACAAATTATACCCGTTTGGACTAGATGTGTTTCAAAATAATAATTCCATAGCCAAGAAGTGCAGTAGCTACATTTTCATCGGTAAATACAAACACAGTTTTGCTTCTTAAAAACATGATAGAGTTATTTAATTTTATCGGACGATTAAATCTTGGAACCTTTATTTTAATATGGACGGCTACTATTTTTTTTCTAATTTTTATTTCTCTGCTGCTAATCTCCGTTAGCCAAATTAATAAAGAAGCAATGATAATAAGTAAAAAAGTGGAAATATTAATCGAAGCGCTTTCAGAAAAGACATCTACGCTTGGAGATAATGACAATTAATATTTTTAGCCAGCTGGCAGTTGTAACGGGCTTACCCCCTTTTCTATCGATTTGCGCTTTGGTGATACTCTTGGTTCTAACCCTGCTCGGTGCTTTTATAATAGTTAGGGTTAGAAGCATCAAAAGGGTATTAAACAGATTGAACAATAAACTGGATATTATGGGTCAGCGTCTAGGCTGGCAGTCTGGAGAATCTGAAGATATCAAACCTCATAAATTTAAGTTGGGATCCCATATAAACAATGAAATAGCAGCTGATGCTCGATCGTCGATTGAAGTTATTGGCCCGGCTAATATTTCGCCCCAGACCGATGCTGCAGAAAAGCGGAAAAATACTGAAATTTATGAAAAAATATTTGAGTTGCTCAAAAAATCGGATAGCCCGACACCATATCATGATTTAACAAAACAGTTGTCAAAGGAATTTCCTGGCTATGACTATGACTTTTTTCTAACAGAGGTGGAAGATCTTCAAAAGGAAGGTAAAGTTGAAGCTGAAATTATTGCCGGAAAACTCTATTTTCAAATTAAAGATACCTAATCTAGGATTCTCGTTTACATTCGGACCAGTACAGCGGGTAGATGGAATGGCATTCAGATTTTTAACCGGTATATGCCATAAGGTGTAGGGACTTCTTTTCCATGCAAAATGTCATTCATAATTGGGGTAACTTGATCAAAGATAACGGCCAGCGTTTCCATGAATTTTTTCTCTGATACATCTTCCCATCGTCCCCCGTCAACATTTCTAACTTCATACCTTGGCATATCAATCTGCATTCTTCAACCTTGCCCCGCTGTGATTCACAAATCGCTCCGCGTTAATCTCGATGGAATACAATATCAAGCCCATATTCAATGTGATGGATTTAATATCGGCGGGTGCGATCAAACCTTTAACTGAAGCGGCATTCTATGTGGACAACATCTTTTGAGGGTTTGCGCAAGACAGAAATTTTAAATTTAAACCCACGAATATAAATGAATTGAAGTGATGCTTAATTATACCTTAAGATGTTTGAAAGTGGCGTACTGATTGCAAAAGAACGATTTTCTGTATCAGATGAACTCTTGCTAGAGAATCAGACAATCGGCAACCAGTTCCCACAAATATTTAACCTCGAGTTCCGCCATCCCATACTCTTTTTTAATGTTGTTAAACTGACCATGACAGCTATGGCAGGGAACAACAAGCATTTTCGCGCCACTGGCCCTGATCTGATCCATCTTTTTTCTGGCGTAAAAAATGCGTTCTTTGTCGTAGCCTGTTACCAGCGCACCGCCACCGCCGCCACAACAGATTTGATCCATGCGGGTTGGATACAGATCCACCCAGTTTTGCATGCATTGCTCCAGAATCCAGCGCGGCTCTTTAAAAAAACCATAACCGAAGCGTCGCTGAGCTTTACGGCCGTAATTGCAGGGATCGTGATAGGTTGCCAGTTCCTTAAATCTGGATCGGTCCAGTTTAATACGGCCTTCCTTTATGTACTGCACTAGCAATTCAAAAACAGTGATAAATCCGAACCTTTCAAAAGCTTGTGGAAAATGTTTTTCGAGACCCGACCGGGTCGCCAGATAGGCATGACCTCATTCGGGCCAGAGAAGGTTCTTGACAGCGAGTTGCTGCATTTGCTCGTAGATACGCCCGGTCATGACTTTCATGGCTTCGTCATCGCCAGTGAAATATCCCCAGCTGGTCCCCTCCCAGTTTTCAGAAGCAACGGTCCAATCCTCACCGGCGGCATGGAATATCTTCCACCAGTGCTTGAGGTCTTCCGTGTGGGTATTGACCAGTTTGTTGTGAATAGTGGTCAAGATGTTGGCACCATTTTTGTCGATAGGCACATGAAAACCCTCAAATCCGGGCTCTTCTGCAATTTCTTCGGCAACATCTTCCAGAATGAAGATATAATCCTCCTCGGGTAATCGCAGATTATTACCGGTTTCCAAGGCGGCGGTAAGTCCTTTATGCAGGATTCCCGGGACCTTTTCGCGCTCACGCAACGCACGGATGTTGCGTACGGCATCGGCGATATCGATTTCCATTGGGCAAACATTTTCACACTTCCCACACATGGTACAAATCCAGGGCCAACGGGATTCCGTTATCGCATCCTCAAGTCCCAGAGAAATCATGCGAATCAATTTGCGCGGATCAAATCCATCGATACCCGACGCCGGACACGAACTGGCGCACATACCGCAAGTAATACAATACCCCTGTGAGTACGGCCAGTTTTTAAATTTCTCATGGTCCAAGCATGCTAAATCAATCACTTCAGATGAATCGGGCATATTTTTACCTCCCCCTATTCTTTTTCAGACTTCGACCTAATCGGACCCATTGCCAGTAGCTGATTTTCAAATTCAACCAAAGTTCCGGCAAACTCAACGCCCATGTTGGATGCCAATGTCTTTTTAACGAGTCGGCCGCCATCTATACCGATGGCTCTAAAGTGCTCCCGGATCTGCTCCACCCGTTGCTGAGCATACCTGGGCCCCACCTCGGAATGGCAGTTTCCCTCGTGACAGGTTAAAATCATAACACCGTCAGCATTGATGTTTAAGGCTGTTAAAATTTGACTCAAAGAGACGCTGCCTCCGCATGGCACTTCGACAATCTGATACCCGCGCGGCAACGTTTTCCCCATACAAGCTGCTAGCTGTGCGGCGCTGGCAGCAGAACGGCTACAGCAAAAAGCCGTGATCGATGGTATAAAAGGGTCTCCAGCCGGCCGTATGAGCTCCGTAGCAGGCTCCCCGGAATCGGTGGCTCGTCTTTGCTCTACTAAGCTGATTGCGTCCCGTGGACATTCTGCCAAGCAAATGCCACAACCTTCACATGCTGCCGGCACAATCGAGACACGTGTATTGACCTGGATTGCTTTATAGGGACAGAGACGATAGCAGGTCAGACAGCGTACGCACTTTCCGTTCTCAATTTGGGCCTTACCCGCAATCTGATCAGCAGGTTGCTTTTCGATGTTGCGAAGCGACAGGATCGCATTGTCAGCATCGGCAAACTGATCGGGCAGTGATTGCACACCCCTGGCTGCACCGGCAACCAGTATTCCCTTGCGATTTGTAAACACCGTCAATCGATGCACATTGTCAGCCTGGGAAAATCCATTCAAATCTTCCTCAAGTTCAAAAATTCGAACCAAATCAGCCGAGTAATCAGAGGGTATGATTTTTTCTTCGACGATCGTCAAATCCGCTGACAGTTTTAACCTTCTCCCGCTAATCTCATCCGTGAATTCAATGCAGACACTACCGTCGGCCAGCTGAGTAATGTCCGGCGGTATATGGGTAAATTTGATGTAAACAACACCGGCGTCCCTTGTATTCCGGTACATTTTTTCAAGACCGTTTGCCGCCACTTTCAGATTCTTGGTCAGAATGTAAATCTTCAGTTTCTGTAAGGCTTGCAGTTTTAGGCAGGACCGCATGATCTCTTCAAAGATAACTGAATTGCTTTCCGTATCTATCCCTACGAGGAAGACAACTGTTTTTATTGTGGAAATCGGGCCTCTATCTTCGGATAGCTCATGCAACAATTTCCCAAGTTGGGAAAGTGCCATCACTTTAGCCGTCCGGGTTAAGCCATAGGCGGAAAAAACCGGTATTCGCTTTTCATCTTCGGCAATTATAACCTTCTCCACGGCGGCCGTAATTTTTTCGCCGTTGCACTCAAGGACCACGTTAAAGTCGCCCACGGTACCGCGGCAGGAATGTACTTTCGTCCTCGTATATATCTTAACCCCTTCTTCAGCCGTGGCCATTGAAACAGGCTTGGTCGACAAACCGAAACTCTTCTCTGGCGATGCAATGATTAAATCCGAGGTCTGAGTCCATATATCTTCAGCAATGCGATGCGCACACGCCCCGCTTCCGATCAGCAATGTTTTTCCAGTCAAAAGCGTCACCATTAAAAACCAAAATATTTCAAAACGTTTAGAGATGTCTCACCGGCACTTGCAATGCTCTCAGCAATCCCCATCGGTCCACCAACCGCACCGGCACTAAAAATCCCGTAGTTAGAAGCCTCATCGGCGATTTCTGAAGGGATTAGAAAGCCGCTTTCACCCACCTTCAAATTCAGCTGCCTGGTCATTTCTTGGTTTTCTTCACAAGGCTGCAAACCGACGGAAAGCACAACGCAATCAAAGATTTCTTCAATAGCTTCGTGGGTCTCACCGGTAATATAAGTAACCCGCAACTGCCCTTCCGGGGTTTCAAAAATATCTCCTGGAATAGCCCTTATCATCCGCACTTCTTCTTGAACTCGCCGGTAAAAAGGAACAAAATCCCGGCCGAAGGTTTGCACGTCGATATAGAAAAAAGAAATTTCAGATTCCGGTTGTTTGGTATGAATCAATCCTGCCATACGCAAGGCCGATCCACAGCAAATCTTGGAGCACCATAAATGATTCAGTTTGGCATCCCGGCTACCAACACACTGGATGAAGGCAATCTTTCGAGCGGATTGACCATCCGATGGTCTAATCACCTGCCCTTTGCTGCGTAAAATGTTTTCCAATTCCATGTTCGTCACAACATTCTTGAAAACCCCATATCCATATGGTTTATTTTGAGGATTAAACAACGAAAACCCTGTGGCCCAAATTATGGCATCGGCCTCGCAGTCAACCTGACCGGCATGGGCATCGAGCGCAATAGCCTTTTCCGGACAAGCCTCCTGGCAGAGGCTGCAAGATTGATCCACCAGATACTGGCATTCTTTTTCATTGATGGC
>JASFFJ010000164.1:0-11916 GCA_050124355.1 Desulfobacterales bacterium
GTGGGGCAACAATCTGGTCATCAGCAATCCGGATTGTTATAAAGGAGAGCCTTTTTCCGTCAGCCTGAACGCCGGTGCAAAGCTGATTGCCGTTGATCCTCGCCTGACCCGCATCGCTGCGAGGGCCGACGTCTGGCTGCAACTCAGACCCGGTACCGATACCGCCCTGGCGTTGGGTATGCTCAATGTGATTGTGAATGAAGAACTTTATGACAAGGAATTTGTCGCCAAACATGTATATGGGTGGGAGCCGTTTGTCAAACGGGTCAATGAGTATCCGGTGGAAAAAGTGGCAGAAATCACCTGGGTACCCCAGAATAAAATCAGGCAAGCGGCGCGGCTGTTCGCCACCACCAAGCCGGCCGCCATCCAGTGGGGGGTGGCCATCGAGCAACAGATAAGTTGCGCGGACAACAATCGCGCGTTGATGGCCCTGATGGGAATAACGGGAAACATCGATGTTCCTGGTGGACAGGTCTTGTTTAGCACCGCTAAAATCAGAAATGTGGGCCAGTTTGGTGCCCATAAAATGCTGCCCGACGCGCAGGCCAAAAAACGGTTAGGCGGGGAACGTTTTCGACTGGCCGGGAATTTTGCCATCATCAATCCCAAATGCGTCTGGGATGCGATTTTAGAGGAAACGCCGTATCCGGTAAAAATGCTATTTTTCATCAGCTCAAACCCGGTCTTAACGCGTGCCAATGCCAAAGAGGTTTACCGCGCCCTCGAAAAGGTGGATTTTATGGCGGTGGCCGACTTTTTCCTGACACCAACCGCCGAACTGGCAGATATCGTGCTGCCCGCCGCCACCTGGCTTGAGATGGATTACATCGGAGATTTTTGGAAACGGCATGGCTACCTTTTACCGCGCCGGAAGGTGGTGCAGATTGGTGAATGTCGCTCCGATCATGAAATGCTCAATGATCTCGGCCACAGGGTAGGGCAGTCCGAGCACTGGTGGGACAGTTTTGAGGGCGGTCTCGACTATATATTAGAACCCTCCGGGATTAAATGGCAGGACTTCAAGCGGATGGATTTCATCCGAGGGCCAGTGAAATACCGTAAGTATCAGGAAAGAGGGTTTTCAACCCCCACCAAGAAGTTTGAGCTTTATTCAACCTTGCTCGAAAATTGGGGATACGATCCCTTGCCGAAATTTCGTGAGCCCCCCGAAAGCCCCGTCAGTCAACCGGAACGGCACAAACAGTTTCCCTATATTTTGATCACCGGTGCCCGTTCTCCCGGTTTTTTCCATTCGGAAAATCGTCAGGTGCCTTGGCTGAGGGAGCTTCATAAAGAACCACTGGTGGAGATCCATCCTGAAACTGCTGAAAAAGAAGGAATTAAAGACGGTGAATGGGTTATTATCGAGTCTGTCCGGGGAAGTGTCCGGCAGCGCGCTAAAATCTTTGCCGGCATCCATCCAAAGGTCGTGGCGGCAGAGCATGGCTGGTGGTTTCCGGAAAAAAAAGATTCCGCCCATGGCTGGGATGCGTCCAATATCAATTTGTTAACCGATAATGCCTATGATACCTGTGATCCGGCCATGGGTGCTACCAGCGTTCGAACGCTGTTGTGTCGGATATATCCGGAGAGAAACCGCCAATCCAACTACTAAAAAAGTCGTATTGGATATCACAGTTTATTTGAGCATTAAGCTGCGAAAATTCCAAGCACCAAATAGCAAATTACAAATAATATCAAAATTCCAATCTCCAATAATCCAAACACGTTTTGGATTTGATTTATTGTACATTGAGATTTGTTTGAAATTTGAGTATTGTCATTTGGGATTTATGGGGACAAGCTTATGATAAAATCAAGCCTGACGATAGACAACCATTTATGCTGGGGCTGTAAAACCTGTGAAGTGGCCTGCAAACAAGAAAACCGGGCAGCGGATGGTGTCAAATTGATTTCAGTTCAGGAAAATGGCCCGAGTCTGATTGACGGCAAGCTGAATTTTTCCTTTTATGTCAGCGTTTGCCGTCATTGCGATGATCCTGCCTGTATCGAGGTCTGTCCGGAAGAAGCCATCGGCCAGAGAGATGATGGTATTGTCATCATGGATGACAATCTGTGTAGCGGATGTCAGGCCTGTCTCGAAGCGTGTCCCTACGATGCCATGGTGTTTGACGAGGGTAAAAACATCGCACAAAAATGTCATCTCTGCTATCACCGGGTGGACCGGGGGCTTGTTCCCGCCTGTACCGACAATATCTGCCCGGCGCATTGCATCAAATTCGGAAATTTACCCACTTAACCCTCTTCAGCCGGATCGACGTGAACGATGACTCTCTCGAGCGCATCCATCTCTTGCGCGAGACAGCGTTCCACTGTTTTGGCGATGCGGTGGCCTTCGACAACCGTCAATTGGCCATCGACGACAATATGAATTTCTGCCTGGTAAAACCCTCCTGAAATCCTGACTCTGAGATCATGAACATCCATCACGCCTTCCACGGCTCGTGAGAGTTGGTTAAGTTGTTGCATAATTTCAGGCCGAGGGGCGGTGTCGGTAAATTCGCGCAGGGATTTCCTCAGAATATCCAACCCCACCTTGATGATAAAGAAGGATACGATCAGAGCCGCGCAGGCGTCCAGAATATGCCAGGAGGGCTTAATCAAAGTCCCCCCAACACCCAACAAAACCGCTATCGAAGAAAGGGCGTCCGAACGATGATGCCATGCATTGGCCACAATCAGCTGGCTTTTTATGCGCCGTCCAATAAAAACCGTGTAACGATACAGGGCTTCTTTTAATGCAATAGATCCACCGGCCCCAATCAGGGCGATTCCCGTGGGATGATATTCGGTGTGCCCATGGATACTCAATGCTGCATCAAATCCTAAATATACAGCCGTTCCAATGAGGGCCAATCCGACGATGGCGGTTGCCAGTGTCTCGATGCGGGCGTGCCCGAAGTGATGCTCTTCATCAGGGGGCTTACCGCCAATTTTAATACCCACAAGAACCACGGCGTCGGTAAAAAGGTCGGAAATAGAGTGGACGGCATCCGCAATCAAAGCCTGGCTGTCTCCAATGATACCGGCTGAGAATTTAAGCAGGATCAAAAAGGTATTAACAAAAAGTCCCAATAAAGTAACTTTTTTGCCAGCCCTCTCCGCTGATTGTTCCGTTTCAATCATAGATTTTTTCCCTGGTATCTGCTGATATGTTGCTTTTTATCTGCTCTGGTCTGTGAAATCAAATTAAAAAATCTGTTAGGAGGATTTGGAAAGTGCGGGGTAAAAATTCAGAACTACTGAGATGTCGTAAAATCTGAGTTTGTAGTAGCTTATTTGAGGCGGGCCTGATGGGTTTTTTCTTGATGCTGCCGCTTTTTTTTCGCTGCCTTTTTTATTTTTTCGATGATCTGATCCATGTCAACCGGTTTCATTAGGTAATCAAAGGCACCCTGTTTCATCCCATCAATGGCCGATGCGTCATTCACATGACCGGAGAGCATGATAACTTCCACCAGGGGGTGTTTTTGTTTGATTTCCGCCAGGGTTTCGATTCCGTCCATACCCGGCATATTAACGTCCAATATGACGACTTCGATATTTTGGTTTTCTTCGAGTATCTGCAGCGCTTCTTGTCCGTTGAACGCTCTTGAAACTTCAAAATCCCTCAGTTCTAAACGCTCACTGAATGTTTCAACAAAGCTGATCTCATCGTCAACCACCAATATGTTTGCAATAGCCATTGAATTTTGCTCCTTTGTTCAATATTGGGCGACCCGAACAACCAAGCCTGATATCAATATTACTGAAAAGTCCTTAGTATTTAAACGAAATTGTAACTGCAGGCGGTGTAAGATTTTGCTATCGATATGTATGGGATCATCCCTCACAAACTAAAAAAAAGCGCAGATTTTTAGCATCAATCTGCGCTTTTTGCTTTTTAGTTCCGAATCGGTGTTGGCAGTCCGGGCGGCCATTGAAATGAATCCGTATAAAACTGCTTGGAGAAAGCCGTCATCTTATCCGAAGATATGGCAAAAAAGTAGTCAAGAGCGTCACACCGGCGTAACCGTATTGATGGACTGAATACATATTTGGTCAACTGATTCGATCCCTATGCTACATCAGGTACCACAAGTACGGGGCAGGGTGCGTGTCCGATCACGTTTTGAGCGACGCTGCCCAAAAGGACCCGTTTAATTCCCGACCGACCATGGGTTCCCATGACGATGAGGTCAATCGACTTATCTTTTGCCTCTTGAACAATAAATGTATGGGGGGTGCCCCCCATATGAACGATTGTCTCACAAGGGATATCGGATTTATCGACCTTTTGTTTGGCCTCGTCAAGATGTTGCCGGACTTCTTCAGACATTTTTTCCACAAGCCCCGGGGCAACTTCCATCTGTTCCGGGTAGAGATCGACGACACCGATTACGAAAATTTGACTGTTACAAATACCCCCAAGACTGATAGCCTGATCCACGGCGGCGTCGCTGAAGGCAGATCCATCCACGGCCACGAGAATCCGTTCACCTCTGGTTAAGGGGCATGCGCATACCAACTGTTCCATATTCGTACCCTCCGAAAAACAAGAAGCATCAACAAATCATTCTCGTATGTTTGAGAATTTAGGGTGCTAATGCATTCCTACAATGCCAATCATAGACAGGGCGACCAGAAAAGCCACCCACACAGATAGACCGACGTAAAGATAAATCCTGTCGGAGGAATATGCAACCGCTGCAGCAATGAGCGCCCAGAGAGCGACACTGCAACCCAACGCCAAGCCGAACTGGGTAAAGCCATCACCATAGGTGAGATTTTTAAGATAAAAATGACCTCCGGGGAATTCCCCGCCAACCTCCTGCCAGACGGTCTGGGCATCTTTACCTTCGAAAATGGCGTTAAAAAGTTTATAGGGATTCAGGACATTGTTTTCCGGAGACGCGACGGATATAACCGGACCAATCATGCAAATGAGACAAGAGATGATGGTAACCCAGTACACAATGGCACCATAGACGGTTTGCGCGCGTGGCATTTTTGGAGTTTCTTGAGTGTTCATATCGTCACCTCCTTTAGGATTCGGATCGCGTAAATTTGATAATGGATCGGGTAACGGCTGCAAAGATAACCAAGAACACCAACCCATTGAGCCATACCGGCACCGGTCCGATGATACCCAGCATGCCAAGGCCTTTGGTCAGCAGCCCAAAACACGCGAAGAACATAAATCCGATTAACAGAAATCTTACAAAACCGGCCTTGACACGGATGAGAATCAGGGCGCCAAGCAAACCGCCCAGGACCTGTCCCACCAACCAGGGCGCGGCAAAGACGGGAATAATAGCTCCCATAAGCAGATAAGGCCACACGCCGATACAATCGCCCATGCCAAGGAGAACCCCACTGTTGGCCGCGGCCACTTTAAGAGGGACCGCCATAATAACGTTTTGCGCAGGTACGATGGCCCAGCCGGCCCCCAGACCGAAAAACCCTGAAAGCAGACCGACGCCAATAATCGCGGCGAGTACCCAACCGGCTCTTGTAAGCGGATAATCAATGACTTTGTTCAGGGATACCTCAAAGTAGGGTTGGGAGAGTTTTAGACGCTTTGTAAACCCGTCCACTTGTTTGACCTCGGGCCACTCAATTTTCTTGCCTCCCACCAGGAAATAGACGGCGAGGGAGCAGAGAATAACGCCCAGAGCGAGGCGTACAAGACCTTCCCCGGTCTCTCCCAGGTGTTGGGCCACAAAAATAGCCCCTTGTGCGCCGCCAAATGCGCCTACCCCGTATGCGGCCGCACAGAATATGCAGATTTTTAGATTGGCCAGTCCCCCTTTCATGAATGGGCCCGTAGACACCAAGCCGCTAAACATGGCCACGATCAGGCCAGTTGCCCTGACAATGAGGCTGTCCACCGGCGTGAAGGCCAGCATAAAGGGCGTAAACAGAACACCGCCCCCAATCCCGCCTATCACCGCGACCAAAGCGATGGCGAAACTTAGAAAAAAGAATCCAAAAAGCCATCCCCATATGGCGCCGCCGGACATGGCGCCGGGCTGTGCGTCCGCACTTCCCGTGATCAGGGCAAGCGCTATATACGAAATAACGAGCACGGTCACCATTACGTTCACTTCAAGCCACGGTGATCTAAAAAATTTCCCCATTCGTTGACCTCCTCCCATGGTGATTTTAGTACGAGCAGAGCCATCTAACATACACGGTTTTACTTGTCAAACAAATTAAAGAGGTGTAACGGCGGAAAAAAGCAATGTCCGGTATCCAGACGATTTTTGAGAAATTGCCAAAGCTCAATTGTAAATTTAAATAAAAACATGCTATTAGAATAAAAAATGAGATATATTGAAATTTATTTGACATTTAATATTTGTAATTATATTGACTCAATTCATAAGCCACCGGCTCAGCCGGTGAGATTTGAAAAGGTTCTACCGTTACCGGGAGAACACACAAAATTGAATTAAACTTGAACGATGCCGGTGGCTTATGAATTGCAAATCCACCTCTATTTAGAGGTTTTGGCATGACTCAAGTCGATTTGCTACGAACGCCAGCATCATTACGAAAAAATTACGTATGGAAATTTGATTAAACGATTGGATACTCAAGAATTATTGTTGGATATAGATGGGTTGTGATATAAACTTCAAGCGTCTATGAGTAAAAATTTAATCAAGGAGGTACTTTCAAATGTCAGACGAAAACAAAAAAATAAAGCTTCTCATTGTTGACGATGAAGAAGATTTTTTAAACACCATTGCAGAAAGGCTTGGAATGAGAGATTTTGATATTGCCACTGCCAGCGAGGGGGACCTCGCCGTCAAAGCTGCTAAAAAAGGGCAGTTTGACGTGGCTATCTTGGACATCAATATGCCGGGCATGGATGGGATGGAATTGCTTCAGATTCTGAAAAAAAAGCATAAGTTTTTAGAGGTCATCATGCTAACAGGACATGGTGCCATCGATTCAGCTGTGGAAGCGACGAAGCTGGGCGCGTACGCCTATTTGGAAAAGCCTTATGACTTTGAAAATCTGCTGGATGTGCTCAAAAAAGCTTACGAAGCGAGACTTAGAAAAAAATTCGAGCAAGACAAAAAGCGGATGGAAGAAATCGAAATGCTGAGCATGGGATCCAGTCCCATGGGAATTCTAAAGTCGTTGATGCACATGGATGATGATGAAAAATAGAAATGCTAATCCTAACTCGGACGAGCCGGAAACAAAAATAAAAAAATAATTAAAAGTAAATATTGTTAATAAGCGTCTAAGATAGGCAAATTAACCTTTCATACCCAAACGGACCGATAGCTGGGCCGGGCCTTTATTTTATTTATTTCAGAGCTTTGGCCTCTTCTATTTTTTGAGTTAGGATATCTAAATCGGCAGGTTTTTCGATTACTGCGATGGCTCCGAGCTCGATGGCCTCTTCGCATTTTTCCTCCGGTGCGTTGGCTGTCAACAGGATGACCGATAAATCGGGTCGAGATTCCTTAAACAGCTTTAAGGCCCTTAACCCGTCCATTTCGGGCATCATCAAATCCATGATGACGGCATCATAGGGCGCTGTTTGTACCATTCCGAGAGCGTTCTCGGCCGAAGTTGCAGTGTTTACGACCATGCCCCGAGCCTCCATGCGTTCAGCCATGATATCCAGAAAATCCTTTTCGTCGTCAACAAGTAACACCTTTGGGGACATCAAATTACTCCATTGGGATATAAGTTTAAGATTCTAACGGCTGAAACCATCGCCAATTTTATTCCGACAGATGTATAACAATCTCTTCACGGTCCCGTTCCACAATCAACTCAGCTTCCAGCATATCTAGCAAATTCTTTTCCTGATCTGAAGGAAACGTTTCTAACATCACTGTCGTAAGCCCTGCCAGTCGACGAAAGTGAATTTGTACGCTGTTTTGAGCCGGTTCGACAACAAGCTCTATCCGTTTTCCATCTCCGCTGGCGGACATGGAAAAATCCAGGCACAGCCAGAGAAGATTCAGTAAAAAAAAAGGCGCTGTTTCAAATTTCATTGGATTTTGCGGTAATTGCAGGTCAACCTGAACGTTTTTCATGGCGGCCAATCTGGCTGTCAACGCGATGATCAGTTCAATCATTTCATTGAGACTAACGGTAGTGACAGCATGATCTACGCTGTGAGCTAACCGCCTCATATTTTTGATGATGCCATCCGCACGTTTGACCTGTCTTTTAACCGCTTGGGCCATTACCCTTAACCGTTCAGGGTCAATCGGTTTTCCTCGGCTAGCCAATATCGTATAGTCTTCCAGGAGACCGGCATTTTCATTGACTATCGCCAGCACGTTTTTTATTTCATGGGAAATAGACGCCGATATCCTGCCAAAGAACTGCAGACCCGTCTCTGCGAAAATATCCGGTTTAACACCCATACCGTCCCTGTTCTGTTAAAGATTGTTATTTGTGTTTTTGGTATGAAATCCGTGTAAGCAACCTGCTCCTTCCAGAATTTATTAGATCAAACTACGACGATACTTCAGGCCTCACCAGGGGGATGCTCATATCAAAACAGGTTTCCTGGCCGGGGCGACTCTGAACACCGATCGTTCCCCCGATTTCCTGCACGAGGGCATGGGTAACCGCCAGACCCAGACCGGTGCCGCTGTGCCCGGTTTTGGCATAATAAAACGGCTCAAAAATGTGCTTCAAGTCCGCCTCCGGGATACCACGACCGTTATCGGTAAACGAAACCGAAATATAATCCGCACTCTTTCGCATGGCTCTAATCTCTAAATGACCGCCGTCGCTCATGGCCCCGAAGGCACTGTTAAACAAATTGAAAAAGACTTGCTCCAGTTTTCCGCGATCACTTTCAAACTGCGGAATGTCCTCCGACACCGTTACCCCTATGGTTATCGATCTGAGTTCAGCCTCTTTGGCTAAAACGCCTTTGACCTCGTGGATAATTTCGTTTAGGTCAATGGTCTGAATGCTCAGATTGAGATGGCGCGCAAAATTCAACAGACCCCTGGTTACCTTCGCACAGCGCTGCACCGTAGAAATAACCGAATCCACCAGCCCGATGAGTTTGGGATCTTTACCATAGGTATCGGTCAGCGTGAAAATGTCCTTAATGTGTCCGGCCTTTTGGTTAATGATGGCCAGCGGATTGTTGATTTCATGGGCCACTCCGGACGCCAGACGTCCCAAGGATACCATTTTGTTGGCGTACTCCACTTGATGCAAGGTGTCAACCCTCTCCTGGTCGGCTTTATGGATTTGGTTGACAAGATGCGTTGCCACTCCCAGCGTCACCAGCAGGATCATAATGATGCTGACCGCCAAAATTCCAGCAAAGGCCCAGGTCGTTTTGTACCATGGCTGAATGTGTTCGCCTTGTTCCTGGATCATCATTAGAATATAAGGGGTATTCGGTATATGGGCATAACCGATGACAATTCGGTCTTTTTTATCATTGGTACTTTCAAAAGCGTGAACCCTGGAAGCGTATTCCGGAATCGCCATCGAGATCTTATTAAAAACCGGCCCATAGTAGTGGGAAGGCGTTTGTAATACACCGTCACGATTTATTATAAAAAGATCTCCCTTGACGCCCACATCAATTTGGGCGATGGATTCCATAAGTTGCTCCGGCTTGACGGCCGCATGCAGCACAAAAAATGAGCCATCCGCTAACTGGCACTTGACCGCAAAATCAACGTGGGGTTCGTTGCGCATCCCCTTGATCAACTCGCTGATATAGGCGCCACGGTTGAGAACCTCACGAAACCAGGGTAGCTTGTTGTAATCCAGGCCTTCCTTGTAAAGCGAGCCGGCGTGGGATATCTGTTTCCCGCTGCTGTCGATGACACCCAAATCAATGAAACCGCCAAACCGATTGTTGAGGTTTTGCAAAATGTCGGCAAGGCGGGCAGGGTCCTTCAAGGTTTCGAGCCGATGATCATGGGCAATAAAATCCAATACCGATCGACGTTCCGTCCAAAACATGGAAATCGATTGCCTGGAATTCGAAATCAACTGGTAGGTGCGCAGCACCAGTTCTGACTTGATGGTTTCCATGGTAAGCCGGTATCCGGAAAAAGCCCAGATAATCAAGGGCACCAGTGCTACCGTTGCCGTCACCAAAATTGCCCGCTTCCAAATTCGCAGAAAGTCAAAGTGGTGTTTATACGGACCGGCGGAGACATCCTTGTGATCCAGAAATTCGGGTTTTAGTCTTTTTAATATCGACATCTACTTAGCTTTCTTCTGCCGAATCTTTTCGTTGGCTTTTTGAATCGTTTGGCTGAGCACATTAATGTCCAGAGGTTTTTGCAGGTAGGCAAATGCACCCAGCTGCATGCATAGCTGCCGGTCTTCTTCGTGACCGTGCCCGGTGAGAATGATGACTTCGATCTCGGGACGTGTTTCTTTTACTTTCCGCAAAACCTCTATCCCATCAACGCCAGGCATTTTAAGATCGACAATGATGACTTCCGGTTCGTCTTCTTGGATCAGGTTCAGGGCCGACTCGCCGTCATAGGCGACCGCCGAGCCCATATCCCGCATTATCAGCCGTTCGGACAGCGTTTGGACGAATTCGCGTTCGTCGTCCACCAGCAGCACTTTGGAAGGCATTTCAAAGTCATGCTTACGATAGATATCGGTTTTGTGAAACTCTTTGCCGATCTTTGTTTCCACTGATTTAACACCGGCGATCGGTGCGGCGATGGATTTAAGTTCTTCCTGGAGCCGGTTGAGTCTGAGAACATGTTTGTTGATGGTCAACGTAACGGCGCCATTTTTAGCGCAAACTTCCACCGTGTGTCCCTGTTGAACGAGTGCGGCCTCTGTTTCCGCCGCCAGCCGGAAATCCTCCAGGGCCTGTATTGATTCTGCGGTCTGCTGGATGATGTCCTTGCCGACATGGGTTGTTATCAGGTCTGCTGCATCCTGCACCGACATTTTATCAGCTGGAATGACAATATCATAGAGCGCGGGATCCCAGGGATCATTGTTGCCAAAAAGAAAATCAGTCCAGAATGAACAATCCTCTTCGTGCCGTTGAATGAGCTTGGCGGCGTCTTTTTCCGAGATACCCTGTTGCCTTGCTGCCGTCTCAGTTCGGTACTTTAGGGGTGCAATCAAACACACCCTGAGAGTATGGCTGACGGCTGTGGGGATAAGCTGGCCGGAGAAGTTATTGATTAGGGTATTGTCGGTGGCAATCAAATCGGCAACCGCGAGTTTGAGATAGGCCAGGGAGCGCTCTTTTTCAAGGGTGAATTTATTGAAAACCGAGGTCTTGGATGAAAAGGCTCGTTTGAGCTTACCTTCCGCCAGGGTCGAGCGCCGGCTTGCTTCGGCCACAATCTCATCATCGCTAATGCGCTTGTATCCTGTGCGGGCAAGTACCTCCCCAATCACTGTGCTTTCCTGACAGAAACCACCGCTGAATATACTAATGATTGGCATTTAATTCTCCCTTATATGAGGGGACCTGGAGATGCGACAGACCGTCGTCAATGGACAATCTTTTTCCTCACCATCCTTGTGGGTGATGATGTGCACCGCATTGATGGCGTCTTCGATGGCCGGGTAGATATGGTCCTCACCGATTTTTACGATCAAATGGGTGCGTCTGAGCACTTTCATGACCGATCGATTCACACCACTGAGCGAAATGTCAATTCCGGCACTTCTGACCCGGTCCACAGTCAAGGATAGCGCCTCTTCACCGGATGAGTCAATATCGTTTATGCTGCCGGCGGAGATGATAATGTGTTTGAGTTCCTTTTTCGAGCGCCGACGATTTCTGATCTGATCTTCCAGGTAGCTGGCATTGGCGAAAAATAAGGGTCCATCGAAGCGAACCACGTCGATATAGCGACATTCCTGCAATCCGCTGGCAACGGCGTCATGAAGGGTGCGATCGATGTCCAG
>JASFFJ010000165.1:0-11913 GCA_050124355.1 Desulfobacterales bacterium
CGACGAAAACCGTGTCTGGTCAGGCTGGCAACGACATCCGCGACGATGCTGCGGAATGTTTTCTCACCCAGTGAAATGGTTCCGGTAAAAGCCAGATGATGCGCCGAACAGCCAAAACGCACCGTCGGTGCCAAAAACGCGCCCAGACGCTCAGCCAATCCCCATCCGATTTCATCCCCCAACATGGCGTCTGTCCCAAGAGGCAGATGCCTTCCGTGCTGCTCGGTGGATCCAAAGGGCACCACCACAGTATCCCGTCCAGCTTGAACCTCCTGTTTGATATCTGCCCAGGTCAGTCGATCAAGGTGCAAGGCCGTCATTTCATGTCTCCCCAGTCACTTGAAAATATTGGAATTCCCATTTTGGGGACAAGGATAAACACGGATTACCAGGATACTAAAAGTTACTAAAACCAAATATCTGTGGGAATCTGTGAAAATCTGTGTCCAAATCTAACTTGAATTCAAACTTCAGCTGCCTTGCGGGGACGCTTGGTCCGGGGGTCATAAAACTTTTGCAACAACACTACCAGCACAAACGCCGCCCAACCAATCAGGTCCGCCCACAGCTCAGTCCAGAACAATCCGGCCGCCGCCATTGTAAACAATGCCGTTTCGAGCCAGGTGGCCGTCCGTATGAAGTAGCGCTCCAGCGCCGACGCAAAGGCAATCAGCCCCACAGCAGTGGTGAGCATGGTAAAGACGACCTCCCAATGGAGCAGTTCATAATCTGGGCCCATCCCGAGAAGCGGGCGGTAGGCCATGATTATGGGAATGATATACAGTCCCTTGGCCAACTTCCAGGAAGTAAATGCGGTTTGCATGGGATTGGCCCCGGCCACGCCGGCCCCGGCAAAACTGGCCAGGCTGACCGGCGGCGTGACATTGGCATCCTGGGAATACCAGAATACGATCATGTGGGTCACCAGGATGGGTACCCCCATATCCAGCAATGCCGGACCGGCCAGGGTTGCCAGCACAATGTAGCTGGCCGTTACCGGCAGTCCCATGCCCAGGACCAGCGAGGCAGCGCCGATTAGCAGAATCGCCAAGGCCTTGATGCCGAAACTGAGATCCAAAACCAGGCTGGAAAATTTAAGGCCCATCCCCGTCAGTGTGACCATGCCAACGATGATGCCGGCGGCCGCACAGGCCACCGATACCATAATCGCGTTGCGGGCGCCCTTCTCCAATGACCCTATTATCTGCTTGAATTCGTTGCGGCCGAAGTCATACAGACGCTTGCGTTGCGGATCGTCGATCGAAAGTCGATTGGCGGACACTTTCCAACGCACGGCATTGGCAATCAAACTGGCGGCAAATGTACTCAAAACCGCCACAAAACCTGCCATCATGGGCGAGTAATTGGCGACCAGGACATAAATCAGAATGGCAAGGGGAATGATGAAGTGCAGGCCTTCCCGCAACACTTTTCGGATTCTAGGTAGATTTTCTTTGGACTGTCCGCTCAGGTTTTGTTTCTGGGCTTCAAAATGCACGAAAAACAGCACGGTCAGGTAGTACATGATAGCTGGAATCAGGGCTACCTTGATGATGGTCAGATAGCTGGTGCTGGTGAATTCCGCCATCAGGAAGGCCCCGGCACCCATGATCGGCGGCATGAGCTGGCCGCCGGTGGAAGCGGCCGCTTCAATGGCACCGGCGACATGGGGTCGGTAGCCGACGCGCTTCATCATGGGAATGGTGAAAGATCCGGTGGCCACCACATTGCCGACGGCGGAACCGGAAACCGAGCCCAGGAAACCCGAAGCCACCACGGCGGTTTTAGCCGGTCCGCCTGAAAAACGGCCGGTCAGGGCGTAAGCCAGATCAATGAAAAAGTTGCCGCCGCCGGTTGCTTCCAGCACAGCGCCAAACAGCACAAATACATAAACAAAGGTAGCGGCTACTCCGATGGGCAGACCAAAAATGCCCTCGGTGGTCAGCCACAGGGTGGTGGAAATCCGCTCGATGCTGTAACCCTTGTGGATAATCAGTTCGGGCATGTACGGACCGTATAAGGCATAGGCAATCGCCGCCATGCAGATGCCCGTCATGACGGTCCCGATCACCCTGCGACAGGCCTCCAGTACGAGAATTGTGCCGATGATACTAATTGCCAAGTCGCTGGGCAGCCAGTCTCCCTGTCGCTCAAAAATCGCATTGAGATTGTAGATAATGTAGCTGACGCAGAGTATGGACAGAAACACCAGCGTCCAGTCTATAATCAACCAGAGACTTAATTTATCCTTGCGTGCACCTTTAAACGGCGGTTTTAGCAGAAACGTCAGCGACAGGATTGCACCCAGATGAATTGAACGTTGAATCAGTGCCGTCAAGGCCGCTATCCCTGCCGTGTATAGCTGATACAGGCTTAAGCTGACGGAAAGCACCAACACGATCGCGGCAGTCACCTGTACCAAAGATAGATTGTGGTTAGCAGGTACGCCGCTCCCGGTCGCAGTCCCACCTGTCGGCTGGTTGAATTTTGAGTTTGGCGTTTCCCCTGGCATTAATCACCCCTCAAGATCGGTGTGGCCGAATGCGGCAAAAAACGGCGCCACCAACTGTACAGCAAGCTTACCGGTCGTGCCGAAAAACGCACGGCTCGATGCGGCGCCACCGCCGATAGGTTCGTGGCCGTCCCCCGCCAAATGACGGTGTGGTCCACGCCGCGGCTGCCGATTCGCAGGACAAAATTTCCGGTAGGCATGTGCATGTCTTCAATGACCTCATAAGGGCCTCGTCGTACCATGCGGCCCACACCCGGCATACGTCCCATCCCGGCACCAAATTTTAAATAACGTTCTTCTTCAATATAAATACGCCCCTTTTTATCCAGGCTGTGTTCCTCCCAGATCGGGGCGTTTTCAACGGAATGGTAATAATGCAGGGTAAACCGCTCTCCCGGCATTAAAGGTAAGACCAGCAGCGGCGGCCCGTCTTTTACCGGAACAACTTTCAGCTCCAGTCCGCCGGGGGCCAGCACCGCAGCCCATAAAAATGATAAAATCAAGCCGGCTGCCAAAAAGATAAACAGCCGGCTGCTGATTGGCCAAGCGTTCCTCATGGCCCGGATCCGCGAATAACCAAACAAGTATGGGGCCATTTAGGCTTTAACTTCTCCGGAAAAATCGAAATCCGAAGCACGCCTGATCTTATAAAATTGGCCGAAACAAACTCCAATGACCGAAATATTAATGACCAAAATATGGTATCTGACATTAACAGCTGTTATTGTTTTGAAATTTGAGCATTGGAATTTTAATATTGTTTCGGATTTCGATTTTCGGTATTCGGATTTAAATTTGCCAACAAGTTGTCTACTCTCAATGATTCACCAACCATGTCCCTTAAAAAAGCATAAAAAATTTTATAGGAGATCAAGGCATCAGCCCGCCAGGCACCTCGATACCTTTTTCTTTCAGATACTTGATCGTACCCGGATGAAGCGGAATGGGTGAATACTTGACGGCATTCTCGGCAGTTGTATAGGAGGCCGACGGATGAATTTTAAGCAGATAGTCCTGGTGTTCGAAGAGGGCTTTCACCAGGTTGTAAACCAAATCCGTATCCAGCGACTTCTGACATATCATCACGTTCCAAACCCCGATGGTGGGGACGGAATTATCAACCCCGCGGTAAACGCCCCCGGCCAAATCAACGGCAGAGTATTCCTCGTTGGCGGCCTGGATTTTTTTTTGCTGTTCCGGGGTAAATGAGATGATATGAATGTCATGGGTGGTGGCCAGATCCAGAATCGAGCTGGTACCGGGTCCCACGGACCAGAACCCCACGTCGATGGTGCCGTCACGCAGGGCATTGGCAGTTTCGGTAAACGACAGACGGCTGTCGTTGTAAGAATCCAAAGGAATTCCGAGGGCTTTGAATACCGTCTCGGACATAAAATTGGTTCCGCTGCCGGGGCTGCCCGAGCTGATCTTTTTGCCTTTTATCTGCTCGATGTCGGTAATCCCGCTTTTTTTTAAAGTAACCACCTGCAGCAGGTTGGGATACATGATGGCCATGGAAAGGATGTCATGTTTTTTACCTTTAAATTTTGACAATCCATTGAAGCCTGCGACCGCGACATCACCCATGACCTCGCCAATGACCGTTTCGCCCTTGTGGGCCAGTTTGACGTTCTCCACACTGGCACCGGTGACCTCGGCCACCGCCCTGACATCTTTGACGTGTTTGGTCCAGATCTCAGCCACCCCACCGCCATAGGGATAGTAAATGCCGCCGGTACCACCGGTACCGATGGAAACAAATTGGGTTCGCGCTGTGGCAGAACCGGCTGTTATAGCGACGGAACACAACAACACTATACTCCACATGCTCAACTTTTTCATGATAAAATCCTCCTTGGTATCTATAATTAAATTTTGTGATCATCCTTTCTTAATCAACGCTGACGGTCTTCACAATCACGAAAATTTTCTTGGATTCTTTATCCGTTCCAATGAAAGGAATTTTGACGGTTTCGCTTTTTCCGGGATCCAATGCCGGCGGACTGCCCTTACGCGGCACCAGATGTCCGAAAGCCTTTTCCATGTCCTCCAGAAAGATGTTGATCCGGTAGCGCTGGGGGTTATCCGATGTGTTTTCAAGGCCAACGGTAAAGATAAGTGCCGGTTGGCCGCCACTTTCACCAAGCGCGCAGTCGAACTGGGTCAGTTTAGCCTCATTGACCACCTCCCACGCAATCTCAGCATCACAATTGGTCTTTTCCGGTGCACCTCCCCCAGCCCATCCAACCTGCCAAAGTGCCCCCATTAATAGTAGAATAAGGACTGAAATCATGGGTGCATGTTTACGTCGATTCATTCGCAAGCCTCCTTTTTTATTGTTTTAAATCAATGCGTCTCAATCGATGATATGAAAATGAAAGCCCCGCTGACATCAATGAAATGCGGGGCCTTTGATACGTCCGATACCAATTAAATTTCTCCTATGTCTATTGAAATAAATTCACCTGTTTTTTCAAATTGTTTCAGTCAGACCCAATATCCATAGCAGGTAATTGTTTAAGAAGTCAAGCAATAGATGGGATGCGGTTGCGAGTTACGGATTGCGGATTGCGGGGTACGCGCTGCGGGCAAAAATGGCACAGGGCGCAAGGCACAGGGCATAAGGCAAAGCAAAAATGACACTACCATCTTGCCGTACGCCTTGCGCCCTTAGCCTTATGCCTTTCGATTTCGTTTACATTCTGCAGTCCAGCTTCCGACTATTAAATCGTCTGTCATCCGGATTTAATCAGATATTGCTGCCGCCGGCCACAGATAATAAAATCCGGTGGTGATGTGATTCAAGGAACCGGGAAGCTCGAGGGAAATGAGAGATCCATGCCCTTCGTTATAGCGGGTGGCAGTGTTGTAAAGGTTGTCATCCGGATATTCATTCCGGCGGTAAACCACCACTTTGGCATCTTCCGGAAGCCCGGCTAGTTTCTTTGCCTGGCCCACCGCCTTATCCAAATATCCGATTTCATCCACCAGCCCCAGCTCAAGGGCTTCATTGGCCAGATAAACCCGCGCACTGGAGATTTCGGCAATGATCTCAGGTTCGAGTTTGCGGTGCCTTACCACTAAATCGACAAACCTGACCGCCAAACGATCGGTCAGGCTCTGAAATATTTTTTCCTCCTCCGGCGTTGCCGCACGGAAGGGAGAGCCGATATCCTTGTTTTTGCCGGATTTATTTACGTTGACGTCGATGCCGACTTTTTCCATCAGACTGGTGACCCTGGGTCGCGTGAAAATTACGCCGATGGAGCCGGTAATGGTGGTGGGATGCGCCAAAATATAATCGGCCGGCAAGGAAATATAATAGCCTCCCGAAGCAGTCAGCCCCATCATGGCCACCACCACTTTGGCTCCTGTACGCTTTTTGAAAGACGTAATTTCATTGTAAAGGATATCGCTGGCAGTGACAGAACCTCCTGGCGAGTCGATTTTGAAAATCACGGCTTTGATGTTCTTGTCTTTTTCGGCCAGCCTGAGTTGGGAAACCACTTCCTGAACCATGCTCGGCCGGGTGCGAATAAATCCCTCCCTGGTGGCATTTGATATAATTCCTCGCACAGGAATGACCAGGATCTTATGCTGCGCCTCACCCTCGAGAGTAAACTCTTGGAGAGGGTCCGCTTGACTCGGGAAAAGTCGAATTTTGGGTGCGGTGCATCCAATGGATAAGAGCAGCGTAATCGCAAAAGCAAATAACACTATTTTTCGCATATTTATTCACCTTGGCTTGTTTAGTTTAGTGGGTTTATTAAGTTGATTGTGTTGATTGAGTTTATTTAATTGTGTGGAAATTAATTCGCATGATAAGGAAATTGATCGGACGTGTCAAGCAACTGTAGAGGGTTGCCAGGGCTCTGTTATTTAAAATGTTTTGGTCATTGAAATTTGTGATTTATTTGTAATTTGGTGCTTGAGATTTGTAATTTTATTGTCTTATAAGACCTTCTAATCCACTTCCCAAAATCCAAAATCAAGACAGATTAGTCACCGCTCGCTGACAATGGATCGGAGAATATCAGGTCGATTGGTGATAATGCCGTCAACTCCCATTTCAATCAGGCGAATCATCTCACTTCGCTTATCCGGCGTCCACACAAAGACCCGAATACCAAGATCGTGCGCCTCATTCAGAAGTGTTCGGGTTAGATGTTTATAATAGGGCGCCCAGTAGCGACCGCCGGCTGCCTTGACCGCTTGAGGTGTCGAACCACTGAAATCATCGATATCGAGGCCGGCCATCCATGGCGAAGCGCCCGGCTGTCCCGGTTTGATATTGTTCAAACGCCTGCCTTCAAGGGAAAGATAGACGGTGGCAATGTTCGGAGCGATTTTTTGAACCTGCGCCAGGGACCGCCAGTCAAATGATAGGATACGGGCACGTCCGATAAAATCTCGCTTGTTCAATAGCTGAACGACTTCATCGGCAACGGTTTCAGGCGCCGGGGTGAAATCCGGTCGTTCCGGATTGGTTTTGATTTCAATCCAGAGCTGTGTCGTCGGGTCGCATGTTGCTTCAACCAATGATATGACTTCCCCCAGGGTTGGGATACGCTCCCCATCAACAGGTTGCTG
Organism: Desulfobacterales bacterium; assembly: GCA_050124355.1. Taxonomy (GTDB): domain Bacteria; phylum Desulfobacterota; class Desulfobacteria; order Desulfobacterales; family JAFDCJ01; genus JAFDCJ01. Next base: position 7,103 of record JASFFJ010000165.1, read on the forward strand.
CTCGGGGTAGCGGCGCGAATACCGTGTACCGGGCTTCAAACGGCCGACGTCGTAGGTTTTTAATTTTGTCAGGGTTAATTTCTTGATGGTGGGGCTGGGACGGTCCAGCCATTCGCCTTGGGGTGTCCGTGTAATTTCCGGTTTCAAAGCGTAATCATGATGCACGATGACGTTGTTGTCGGCCGTTGACAGCACATCGAGCTCAATGGCGTCAACGCCTATATCACAGGCACGCCGAAAGGCGGATAATGTGTTTTCCGGCCTAAGACCGGCCGCGCCACGATGACCGATGATATCAATCTTTTTGGCAGGCGGTTCGACATCTATCGGTGGAATGCTTTTTTCAGAGGTAAAGCACGAGGAAGCCATCAGCACAATCGCCGACACCAACAATATACTGACCCCTGTGCGAAATTTCCTATTCATAAGTTTTATCATTAGATTCAACCACTTTCGGGTGATGAACCCAACCCGGACAAGTCGGAATTAAATATTGACGATTGAAAATGCAACCGTATCTACAAAAAGAAATTAATTCAAAACGACTCGTCCGAGATCCAGTACTATTGGTGCGACCATAAACAATTGTGTTGTATCAGAATTTACGACATGTCACTAGTTCTGAATTTAGCACAGTCCTTGGCCCAAATCAAAATATACTTAATCAGCGACCACCAGCAGCTGGGAGGGTGAGGTAGACCACTCGAAGGGGCCGTAGAGACATGCTCTGCGAACAGTCGCTGATTTGTGAAAAAAATTTTGGCTTCATGTTCCTTTTGGTCCGATAAAATGACCTTCTCAAATTATGATAAATTCATTCTGAGCTCGCTTATACCTGATCTGACTTTTTTGATAATCAGTTTCGCTGCTTGCATATCTGAGGGAGTCGAAAAATAAGTCAAAATTCTTTTGATTAACGCCTTTCATAAACCATCGACTTCGTTCAACTCTAGATCAGTTAGTCGCAAGGTAGCAGTCAAACCTTCTCAATTCTCACCGTCAAGGTCGGTGGCCAATGAAGGGAGTTAAAGGAATCTCTTGACTAATGGGATCGGAATCTGTTTATTAGGAATGATCATAATTGTTCACCTCATTTCAGGACTTTAAACCATGCTGTATTTAGCGGCATACAGTTCAGGTCAGAGTCTTGGACCACACTGCAACCTTTAATTTGAGAAAGGAGGAAGGCATCATGAAAAAAACCAAATGGATGTTAACCGCTGCAATTGTCGTTCTGGTTCTTTTTCCTGTCGGCGTTTTGGCCGAACCGATCACCATCAACTGGTGGTTTGCCCATGGGGGTCGGTTAGGGGAAAAGGTTCAGTCCATCGTTTCCGATTTTAATGCCAAGCAAAGCAAATATAAGGTCGTGGCCACCTACAAGGGAAACTATAGTGATACCATGACGGCCGGGATTGCCGCTTTCCGCTCAAAAAACCCGCCTCACATCTTACAGGTATTTGAGGTTGGAACAGCAACCATGATGGCTGCCAAAGGCGCAATTAAACCTGTTTACGAAGTCATGGCCGAATCGGGGCTGCCATTTGACCCCAATGCATATCTTCCCACCGTAACGGGATATTACACAACATCTGAAGGCAAGATGCTCTCGATGCCTTTCAACAGCTCAACACCGGTTCTGTACTATAACGTCACAGCGTTTGAAAAGGCCGGCCTCGATCCCGATAAACCGCCCAAGACATGGCCGGAAGTGGCCGAATATGCACGCAAACTCACCGCAGCCGGTTACCCGGGCGGTTTTTCAACGGCCTGGATATCCTGGATCCATTTGGAAAATTTCAGTGCCTGGCATAATGTGCCCTTTGGAACCAAATCCAACGGATTTGAAGGCTTGGACACCGAATTTGTCTTCAACAGTCCCTTGCATGTAAAGCACGTTCAGAGTCTGGCCGATTGGCAGAAAGAGAAAATCTTCGTCTACGGTGGACGACGCAACAAGGGAAATGCCTTATTTTCTTCCGGAGAAGTGGCCATGTATACTGAGTCATCAGCAGGATATGCCGGATTTAAAAAAACCTGCAAATTCCCCTTCCGCACCAGTATGCTCCCTTACTGGCCTGATGCAGCCGGGGCACCTCAAAACACCATCATCGGCGGCGCCAGCCTCTGGGTGATGGCCGGGCATTCCCCTAAAGAATATGAAGGCGTGGCCGCTTTCTTTAACTACATTTCCTCACCTGAGGTCCAGGCGGATTGGCATCAGTTTACCGGCTATTTGCCCATTACAACAGGCGCTTATGACCTGACGAAAAGCCAAGGCGTTTATAAAGAGAAACCCGGGATGGAAACGGCACTGAAACAAATGACGCTCAACAAACCGACGGCAAATTCCAAGGGTTTGCGTTTTGGTAATTTTGTACAGATGCGTGCCATTATGTATGACACTTTGGAAGCCATTTTTTCGGGTAAGAAAACCGCTCAGCAAGGCCTGGACGAAGCCGTTGATAAAGGCAATAAGTTGCTGCGAAAATTTGAAAAGGCCAATTAGTAGCAACTTCAAACAGTACCGGACGCATTCATATATTTGAATGCGTCCGGCATACCTGGAATATCCTTGAAGATGTTAATAATTGGCGACATTTTTATAACAAAATATGGTTTTGACCTGGTAGGAGCGGCTTCCAGCCGCGAATATCGCAACTGTGCCGTAGAATCATAGTTTATCGCGGCTGGAAGCCGCTCCCACTAAAATGGGATAACGAAATGAAAAATAAATATGTCGCTGTAGGGTTAATTTTCCTTTAAAATAGACGCGATGATTCATAAATGTCCAACCGATCAGCTTCTTGACCATTCCAATGGAAAAAAGAGTCGTTTTCAAAAATAAAGTCCTGCCCTACTTCCTGGTTGCTCCCCAGATAATTATCACCCTGGTGTTTTTCATATGGCCCGCTTTCATGGCCCTATACCAATCCGTCCTTCAGGAGGATGCCTTTGGCCTCTCAACCGTCTTCGTCGGAATGGAAAACTTTAAGTATATCTTCACAGACCCCATTTATCTTAATTCGATTAAAGTTACGATGATCTTTAGCTTTTCGGTAGCAGCCATCGCCATGTCGAGTGCGCTTCTTTTGGCCGTGATGGCCGACCGTGCCATTCGCGGAGCGACCACCTACAAAACATTTATCATTTGGCCCTATGCGGTAGCGCCGGTGGCAGCGGCGGTGTTATGGTATTTTCTCTTCAACCCCACTGTTGGCATGATCTCACATTTATTAAAGGCCATCGGGATCGACTGGAATTTCACCTTAAACGGCGGGCAGGCAATGCTCTTGGTGATCCTCGCTTCCGCCTGGCGTGAAATTTCTTATAATTTTCTTTTTTTCCTGGCCGGACTCCAATCCATACCCAAGCCGTTTATTGAAGCGGCCGCCATTGACGGTGCTTCGCCGGCCAAACGATTCTGGACTATTTCTTTTCCATTATTGTCGCCAACCGTCTTTTTTTTACTCGTTATGAATATTGTATATGCCTTTTTCGATACCTTTGGGGTCATCCATGCCATTACCGAAGGCGGTCCCAGCGAGGCAACCAATATTATGGTTTATAAGATCTACCACGATAGTTTCGAAAGTTTGGACTTCGGTGGGTCGGCCGCCCAGTCCGTTATTCTCATGATAGGTGTGATTGCCCTGACCGTTATCCAGTTCCGGTATATCGAAAGGAAAATTCACTATTAGAGGAGTAAGTAATGGTAGAGCATCGCCCCTGGCTCACTTATCTAACCCATACGATTTTGATTCTGGGCTGTATAATTATTGCCTTTCCCATCTATACGACGTTTGTCGCCTCTACCCACAGCCTGGATGAAATCACCTCATCCTTTCCATTATTACCGGGCCGCCACTTAATTGAGAATTACCACCAGGCCCTTACCGTCGGAAGTGGAGAAGTCATTGCCAGCGCAGGGACCATGTTGATGAACAGTGCGATAATGGCCTTTGGCATCGCTTTTGGAAAAATTTTTATTTCCCTATTGGCGGCCTTTGCCATCGTTTACTTCCGGTTCCGCTTCCGCATGTTTTTTTTCTGGTTGATTTTCATCACCTTGATGCTGCCGGTGGAGGTTCGAATTTTGCCAACCTATAAGGTGGTGGCTGACTTGAATATGTTGGATTCCTATTCGGGCCTCATCTTTCCGCTAATTGCATCGGCCACCGCCACGTTTCTTTTCCGCCAGTTCTTCATGACCGTACCCGATGAGCTCTGCGAAGCTGTTAGAATAGATGGCGGGGGGCCTATTCGATTTTTCTTTGACATTTTGTTGCCCATGTCACGCACGTCTATTGCCGCAATGTTTGTTATCCTGTTTATTTATGGGTGGAATCAGTATCTATGGCCATTGTTGATTACGACGGATGAGAAATACTACACCCTTCTAATTGGAATTAAACGGATGCTGGATGTGGGCGAGGGACAGGCCGATTGGCAAATAATTATGGCAGCGACGATGTTGGCCATGATGCCACCGGTGCTGGTCGTGATTTTTATGCAAAAACAGTTTGTAAAAGGAATGACGGAAACCGAAAAATAGAATCCGCGTTACGGGTCTTTCGATTTGAGATTTCGGATATGGGATTTTGGATTTGAAAAGCATAGAGAGAATATCAGAAATCAGAAAATGTGAAAGTCAGGGTTGCGGGTAAAAAGGGCATAGCGCTTAGAGTAAGATGTCGCTCAATGGAAGGTAGGAGGAGCAAAAGGGTTAATCTATGTAATCTGGTATGCGGCATCCTTAATCTGTATTCTGTCGTCTGTTTGCTATTCTTCGTCATCAAGTTGCAACTCAC
>JASFFJ010000166.1:0-11910 GCA_050124355.1 Desulfobacterales bacterium
ATATAAAACCTTCTCATCTGTATACAGGGTGAAATTACTCAGATATGAGGCCTTCAAACGTTTGATAAATAGTTCTGTGAATCTCTCTTTTTTATCCTGTGTCAATCCGGACCAGTGTTTTTTCCCCAAAGACAGCCTGGCCATCAGGTCAAAATCAAACATCGGTGTGACGATGTCTACGATTTCTTTATTTTTTGCCTGCTGGTCAAGATCTTTTTTCTGCAGCACGGTGAATACTGCGTCAAGATTCGTCTTCAATAAATTATCGATCTCACTTTTATCATCGGCTGCAGCTGACTGAAAACATAGAAGCATAATTATAACAGCTATCAACAGGTTTTTCATAATCTTTCCTTTATTTTTATATAGTGGACGTCTTCACGTGGCATTAGTTGACACGAATCAGGTAATACAAACAAAGTGCTACCCGTGTCAACTCTGAATTCCCAATTTCCATAACAAAATCAGATCCTTTATATTTCCGCATTTTGTGCATAAGGACAGGTTTTTAATTTAAGTTTTGATATGGCCGGCCGATAAAACTGGTAATTAAGCTTATATGTCAACAGCAGGTTATCAGATTAATTTCCGATCTCCTTTAAGGTGATTTGAACGACTTTCAGCTGGATAACATCCTCTAATGTTAGGTTCGACCCAAATAATATTCAGGAACTGACCATATGGATATTGCAACGATTATAGGCCTGGTCGGCGGAACGACCCTGGTGGTTGTCTCTATTCTGATCGGCGGTTCTTTTTCTATTTTCATAAATATTCCGGGTTTGCTCATCGTTGTCGGGGGAACCATTGCCACCAGTTTTATCAAATTTACGATGGAAGATATCATCAATTCCATCCGGGTGGCAATGAAAGCATTTGCAGTTAAAATAGATCCACCGGAACAAATCATGGACAAAATGGTTTCCGTCGCTAAAGTCGCCAAAGAAAGGGGCTTGATGGCTTTAGAGAGTGAAAAACCGGATGATGAATTTGCGGCCAAGGCATTTCAGTTTCTGGCGGACGGCTTTGACGAGCAGCAAATCAAGGAATTGCTGCAAAAAGACATCAATCTGACGATCCAGCGCCATATGACCGGAAGAGGTGTCTTTAAAGGCATGGGGGGGTCGGCGCCGGCTTTTGGAATGATTGGAACCCTCATCGGTCTCGTTCAAATGCTTGCCAGTATGTCCAGACCTCAGGACATTGGTCCGGCCATGGCGATAGCACTATTGACCACGCTCTACGGCGCGCTGATTGCTAATCTGGTATGTCTGCCCCTGGCCGACAAACTTGCGTTGAGAAGCCAACAGGAACAAATCTCGAAAAACCTGATTCTCGATGCCGTTCTGGGCATCGCCAGGGGGTTATCCGGGATGGTGTTTCAGGAGACGCTTAAAATTCATCTCTCTCCAAAAGACCGTTTGAAGGTTGTTCCAAAAGACAAAAAAAAGGCTAGTGCATAGTGAGAGAGGATTCTCTGCCACAAGAGCAAGTCGAGGAGGGCGCCCCCCTGTGGATGGTAACCTTCGGGGATCTGATGAGTTTGCTGATGTGCTTTTTTGTTCTCTTGCTTTCATTTTCCGAAATGGACCGCAAGAAATACAAAATGGTCTCGGGTTCCATGAAACAGGCCTTTGGAATTCAACGCGAAATACCAGTTTTTGAATCTCCGAGGGGTCAGAAAATGATCGCCAAAGAATTCGACCAGGCAGTCATGATCACAAAAATAGAAGAGGCTATCAGACCAGTTATTGATGAAATACAAGACAACCATGAAGAGCTGAAGAATGCTGTAGAACTAGAGATAGAGGATGATAAGGTAACCATCCGCATGATGGGAGAGACGACATTTGATACCGGCAAAGCCGAGTTGCACCCGGCCTTCAAACCGCTGCTAAAAAAAATCGGAGCAGTTCTAAGCAAAACCAAAGCAGAGATCATCATCGCCGGTCATACTGACAATATTCCTTTAAGTGGCGGGCTGTTTGGTTCTAACCTGGGATTGTCCATGGCCCGGGCTGGTACGGTGGCAGAATATTTGCTCCGGACAACCGCCGTTGATCCAAAGAGATTATCAACCATGGGTTTTGGTGAATTTCGTCCGCTGGCCTCCAACGACACCGCCCAAGGACGTCGTAAAAACCGACGTGTGGAAGTTATTGTAAGTCATTAATTCTGTCTGGTCATATTGAAATTCGAATCAATCACCTTGCCCTGATATTTACTTGGAATGCCCGCCATCGAAAAACACACCAACACACTTAATAATGTATGAACGCCCATAGGAAATTAATAGCCACGGTAGTAAGCTTCATTCTGTTTATCTCACCAGCAGTTCTCGCCGATACCGTCATTTTAAAAAACGGCAAGGAGCTGACGGTGGAAAAGATCCAGCCGAAAGGTGACCAAGTCTGCTTTATTTTCCATGGAATGAAGGTCGTCATCCCTCGAAGTAAAATATTACGCATTGAAAGCAATTCAGATAATTTGAAAACTATTCGGCACGAGTCTGGCCAAGATGTCGCTCAGGGTCAATCAAAGGACACGGCACAAGTTGACCTAAACGCTTCTGGGTCAATCACCCCGATAAAGCTATTTGCGGCATTACGAAGGGATGGATTTTACGATCTGCAATGGGGACGTAACGTGTCCAGTGTTGATGGATTGAAGAAAAAACAAACCGTATCGGATTTGGATGACGTTATCGAATACATGCGTCCTAGAGATCTTCAACAAATTGGTGATACGACTCTGGTATCTGTCAATTACGCTTTCTGGCGGGATCAGCTTTACACAGTAACCCTTTGGACCGAGGGTTATTCCAATTTCACGGCCTTGCGGGATGCGGCGTTTAAGAAGTTTGGTCCAGGTGTCCGAAACGATTTCACTCGCGAAAAGTATCTTTGGTCTGATGCCCTCAGCGACATCATGTTGGATTATATTCAAGATGGCCATTATGGTATGCTGTGGTTAAGATCCAAAGAATTGGATCACCTATGCAGGACATCCCAGTTAAAAGGCCACGCATCCTATCTGAAATCGCTAAGATCAAGGAAATAAGATTTTTATACGGGTATCGTCAAACCCCAATATCCCACCACCGCAGCTGCATCGGGCTTTAACAGAAAAATCGCCTTCTTTCAAACACGCTTCCCTCTTCCAGGATGAACCACCCTTTGATGATGCATTATACCGTTTTTACGCCATGGGTCTGCCTCCGGTTGATCGAAGGTGCAATGGGAAAAATAGTCGATGTCGACGTATTGACAATGATACCGGTCAATGGAGCGTTTCTTATTTCCTATAAGACTGCTTGACAGATATCCATTTTATATTAGTATAATCTTAATCCATTATTTGCATTGGTTTTTTTCGCAGCTGAAGGAAATTTGGAACCATCGACATCTTTGGACATAAGGAGGACGAGAATGATAAATTCAGGTTATAAAATTGCGGTGGTATTGCTGCTGACCATCGGCATAACAGCATGCGCCAGTCGGAGCAAGGAAAACCCTACGACCACCCGTCAACTCATCGCTGAATCCTACGGGCTTCAACATTTTAGCGAGGTGGAAAAGATTCAGTATACATTTAATGCCAAATTAGGTGAAAAGCTGATTAGTCGATTCTGGATCTGGGAGCCACGCCTTGACCGGGTCACTTTCAAAGGGATGGATCACCAAAAGGCCATTACATACAATCGCGATGACATTGAGGGTACGGAATCAAACAAGCTCAAGAAGATTGATGCCTGGTTTGTCAATGATAACTACTGGCTACTGTTTCCCTATCATGTTGCCTGGGACACGACCGCAAAAGTAGAAGATATCGGTTGGAAGGCGCTTCCTATGGGCGCTGGAAAAACGAGGTGTGTGGTCGTTAGCTATCCTGCAACCGGCGGATACACACCCGGTGATGTCTATGATCTCTATCTGGACGATCAATACCGCCTGGTGCAATGGGTGTATCGCCGCGGCGGGTCTGAAAAACCTACTCGAATCTCCACCTGGGAAGACCACCGTAAGGTGGGCCCCTTAACTGTGTCTTTGAATCATCAGGGTGAGGATCAAAATTTTCGGGTATGGTTCACCACCGTGGGTGTTATGATGGTCGATGCCGACAGTTGGTTGTATGCGCAATAATGCTTTATCTCTAGTTAGCATAGAATTTAAAGAAATGACGCATGATAAACTTCACCGTGCTTTTGTTTACGTGGTAGTTTTCCCGACCGTCACTAAAATAGGTCAGTCCCATCAACGGCTGGTAAATGGTGGCCATTTCAAAGGCTGGAAAATAATGAACATTTTCATGCCGTAACGTAAATTCATCGGCAACAGCTCGCAGGGTAGATTTGGAATTACAGCTGGCACTGATGACGTCAAGGTCCTTGCGAAATGTGGCCCACAGGTTGACCGGTGAGATGGTGATCAACAATTGACAGGCAGGATTGTGACGCGCCATAATGGCATGGATCCGTTCCAGGTTTTCAAGATTTTCTGCGTAGCGACTTACCTTAAACTCATAGCGGCTCATGTCCCCACCCTCATTGACATACGGACCTGACGGCAGGCTGATGACCGAGCCGTCAACCCGATCCTGCCAGATTTCGGTCAGTCCGAGAGTGATGATTAGCACCGCAGCCGCTTGCAGGGCTCGTTGGGAGTAAATTCGGTGCTGGGCAAAATCGGTCTCGGCGGCGTCAACACTGTCGTACAGAATAATGCGACGATAAGGATCCTGAACTTTATGGGAACGCGGGGAGATCCACCAGCGCAGGTCGGGCTGCCGATTCTCAAATGTATATTCAAAAATCTGGCGCAGGCAAAAAGTATTGTATACCCTTTCCCAGGCGGCGCTGGCATGGACTGCTGCCGGATGTTGCGTTTCCTCGGCCACATAGTTGTAGCCCCGTTGAATAAGCCGCCGCTTGATCTCTCGGGCAAAACAGGATCCGATGGATGCAATCGGAGTGGATTCGTCGATCTTCAGGTCCTTTTCCATGGGTGCCGGGAAGTTTCCATCCGCTGGTGGGTTGTCAAAAGATCCCGGCCAAACCTGCCACGATTGGAACCGGTGGACCGGATGTACGTCTGATTGTGCCATTGCAAATCCTTATTTACGAATCTCGATATTTTGACCCAATTGTAAAATAAATCATCACGTCTGTATAGGCAAAATGTTGCAGGAGATTATCTTAATCCAGAATACAATGGAAGGAGCGGATCGACATCCCGAAATATTCATTCTTTAATTTTCAATTCACAGGGCCGGTTGACATGGAGAGTGGCAATTCCTATATTGCGCTCTCCAATAGATTAGGAGAGGTTGCGACTGTTGCGGGATGGTGCCCAATATTAGGGTATATGAAAGATTAGGAGGATAAATGAGGATCCTATCCGTGTATTACGGCCATGATGCCAATTGCACGTTGCTTGAAGACGGGAAACCGGTGGTCGTGCTTGAAAAAGAGCGCCTCTCACGCATAAAACACGACCAGGGCATGATGGATTTGGAAGAAATCTTGGAACAATATGGATGGGAGCCTGCAACCATTGATGTCATTGCCATCAACCCCTGGGTGAGACCCACATTGGACGGGGAGCTGTTCCAATGGCAGCTTGAGGGCGATACGTATCGCGAATATCCCGATTACATGCTGGACGGCTGGCGCGGCGAGGTTGAAGGTCGTTACAGCCGCCATCGCATTAGGTTGTTCGGTCGCTGGTACGATGGATACGCCGTCGATCATCACCTGGCGCATGTTGCCGGTGGCCTGTTTGCATCCGGCTTCGAAGAGGCCGGAATCTTAACGGCCGACGGCGGGGGTGACTATCGGATGTGTGCCCTGGCGTTTGGCAGCGGTTCAAAAATACATGAGATCGAATACGGCTGGGGCCACGAACATAAAAAAAAGCAACTTAATATCGGATCGGTTTGGGCCTCCATCGGTGAATACAATTTCGGTATGAAACGCCTCGAAGGCGCGGGTAAACTGATGGGGCTTGCCAGTTACGGATCCGCGAGGGAAGATATTGTCGATGTACTCAGGCAGCAGATGCTTTACCACCCGTTTGACGCATTTCCGAGCCACAAATTTGGCCGACAAAACGGTCTCCGGCTGGATCCTAACGATGCCTTTGCCCAGGATGTTTGCGCTTCCCTGCAAAAATTGACGACAGAACTTTACCTCGAAGCCGCAGCCCGTATAAAAGCCTGGAAACCTGTCCGTCACCTGATCATGACAGGCGGCTGTTCGATGAACTGCCTCGCCAACACTGCCATTCACCAGAGTGGATTGTTCGAAGACACCTGGGTTGCCGCCCAACCCCACGACGGCGGCTTAAGTTTAGGTCAGGCACTGTTCGTTTGGCACCACATTCTCGATCATCCTCGGACTCCAGAGGCGTTGAGCCCCTATCTGGGAACGGACGCCGGTGAAATAAATGAGGATTTCATTCCTGATATTGTTGAGTTTCTCGAGCAAGGACAAAGCATCGGGTTATGCTACGGCCGTGCGGAATCCGGCCCGCGAGCACTGGGTCATCGCAGCATACTACTGGATCCACGAATTGCAGATGGTAAAGATCGTCTCAATGACCATGTCAAACACCGCGAATGGTACCGTCCCTTCGCCCCCATGGTACTTGGAGATTGGGGGGTACCCAGCAAGTTTATGTCCTACATCGTACCGACAAATGCGCAGGAGGTACCAGGAGTAACCCATGTGGACGGTACCAGCCGTCCCCAAATTGTCGGCCCGGGAGATGATCCTTTCATATTGAAACTTCTGACCGCCTGGCATGATCGGACAGGCTGCAACTTGCTGCTCAACACCTCTTTCAATTGTCGCGAACCCCTGGTGGATACAGTGGATCAGGCCCGCGCGACCTGGAAGCGAACCAGACTAGATATATTCGTTTCTCCAGCAGGAATAGAAATTAAGTCCTGAAAATAAATGTCGGATTTTAACGATCTAGGGTGAGTGTCGGGTGCTGAGGTGTATTAGGGGGATTTATTATGCAATATCATTCTTCAAAAGGTGAAAACACATCCACAATTAAAATTGACGACAAGCTGTATGATCTGCTCCGAAATTTCTGCGATAAGGAAGGCAGGCGATTAAAGGATTTTGTCGAAGACGCGTTAGAAAATGCCATCTTCACCGATGAATCTATCAAGGTTCTCAATGAAGAAATAAAGTCTTTGAAGAAAAAAGAAACCAAATATGACTACGCATTCAGACGTGGATTCCAAAAAGGTTTTTTCATATCCTTTTGCGCACTGCACGGCCAAATCATGTTGGAATCCGATGATGAGTCGTTTGAAATTTTAAAAAACGATCCATTCAGAATTTCCAGAGGTGCCCAGCTTGATTTATTTCGGTGAAAAAAATCCAATACGGTTAATAGCGGTTTATTCAAATAACTCCTTCCATAACCATCCCGACCGATCGGGATGAGAATTGAAGGGATTCTAACGTCACGAGATCATCACGGCTCATTGATCTAAAGCTGAACAATTCCGACGGCTTGTGATGGGGTTTAATCCCCGACATCAGCGTTAAGTCATCCATGAACTTTGCATCCATCGCCCATGTTCTGGGAACGTTGCTGATCGTTACCGGCAGTTCAATGGCATTGCCCTTGGTCTGGTCAATCTATTACAGAGGCAGCGATCTGTTCTCCATTTTTATTTCCGCAATGATTTCCATCTTATTGGGCTGGCCCCTCTGGTGGCTGTTTCGAAGACATCACGATTTGAACATCAAAGACGGCTTTTTCATTGCCGTATTCGGGTGGATTCTGATTTCAGCAGTATCGGCTTTGCCTTTCATGATACATGGATCAATTCCTTCATTTACCGATGCGTTCTTTGAAATGATGTCCGGCTATACCACCAGCGGCGCGACCATCCTGACGGATATTGAAGTCGTCCCCCATGGATTACTGTTCTGGCGAAGCCAAACCCATTTACTTGGCGGCATGGGATTTCTCACCCTGACCGTTATCTTTCTTCCCCACGGCATAGGCGGCGTACGCATCTTTCGAGCCGAATCGAGCCCCGGGCAGGTGATTACCAAAGAAAAATTCATTCCTCGCAATCGAGATACCATGGTCTGGCTCTGGGGCATCTATTTAACCTTGAACATATTGCAAACACTGTTGTTATGTTTTGGCGGCATGTCCCTTTTTGATTCATTGTGTCATGCATTCGGAACCGTATCGACATCCGGGTACTCCCCCAAAAATGCAAGTATCGGATATTATAAAAGCGCCTATTTTGATTGGGTGATTATCGTTTTCATGTTCTTGGGTGGTATGACCTTTATGTTGTTCTACCACATGGTCAAAGGGGAATGGAAAATCATCAAAATAAACACCGAGTTTCGCTGGTATGTGGGCTTTTTGCTCTTCTTTTGTACAATAGTAGCCTGGATTTTATGGAAGGACGATACATACGCCAACCTCGGGGATTCCATTCGATACGCTACATTTCAGATTATGTCGCTTTTGACCACCACCGGGTTCACCACCGCAGATTATGAAAAATGGCCTCAGGCCGCACAAATGTTTCTCTATGCATCATGCTTTATCGGCGCCTGCGCCGGATCAACCACGAGCGGCATTAAAGTGGTCCATTATGTTATCATCTGGAAATACATGGTCGCATCCATAAAAAAAATATTCTTTCAACCAATGTCGGTGGTGACTGTCCAGCTCAACCAACGCCCGGTCGACCGGTTCATCATCGACCTGGCGATATGTTATTTTATTGTAAATATTTTTCTGATTCTTGGCGGTGGGTGCGTCATGGTGCTGGTCGATGATATGGACTATGTCACCGGCATGAGTTCCGTCATAGCCACCCTGATGAATATTGGGCCGGGGTTCGGAACGATCGGACCATCAGAAAACTATGCCCATATTTCCGCTGTCGGGAAGTGGTTTTTATCATGGAACATGCTGGTGGGGAGGCTGGAGATGTTTTCGGCACTAGTGGTATTTTACCCATCATTTTGGAAAAAATAATTTTGGTTTAAGCAAAAAACAGCTGCTGGACATCTTTTAAGAACAGTGACTTACACACAACGATTGCCCGCTCATTATCATGAATGTGGGTGTCTCCGACAGCGACTCGCCATTCTCCCTCTCGAAAAATAGCACCGATGATAATCTGTCCATAATAAGCAGGGTCTAATTTGGACAGGGGTTTGCGGGTAATCTGCGCGCCGGGTTCAGCCACGATTTCGACCATTTCCGCATCAAAACCATGCAGGTCGGCCACGGACAACAGCTGACCCATGCGTATGAATTTAAGGATCTCGTTGCCGGCCAGAATTTTCTTGTTTAATGCGATATCAGAACCCATGGTGGCGGCCAGTACCAGGTAGTCTTCTTTGTTGACCAGACAAATCGATTTTCGTAACCGGGATTTTTCTGGGCTGTTTTTTTCGTTCATAAGGTGTTTTGCCAACAGACAGCTCATGATATTGGTCTCATTATCCCCGGTTGCGGTGATAAATGTGTCCATATCCAACAGACCGGCCATTTGCAGCACATTGGCATCCGAACCGTCCCCATGCAGAACTTCAGCATGTTTTAAGGTATAAGATAATTCCTGAGCCGCTTCTTCATCCTTCTCGATCATCGTTACCTCGACGGTTTCTTCCAACAACTGGGCGACACGGCTCCCCACGAGGCCGCCGCCTAAAATCATCACCCGATGCCGGCTTTGTTGCTCGACACCAGTGAGTGTCATCAACTCGGGCAGATCCTTGGTGGCGGCCATTATATAAATCTGGTCTTGAGGTAAAAGTGTGTCATTTCCACCCGGAATGACGGTGGAAATTCCGCGGGCAAGGGCAACCACCCGAAATCGAAACGCATGATAGGTCTGGGAAATTTCTTTGAGTGTTTTGTGGGCTAACGGCGATGATTCCGATATGCGTGTTGCCATCACCTGGATTTGCCCATCTGCAATGTCGATAATATCATTCCCCGCGCGGAGCTTGATGATTCTGACAATTTCCTGAGCAGCCAATTCTTCCGGATGAATGATCAGGTTGATTTTCAGGTCTTCAACCGTAAGCAACGAATCTTCATTCCCGAATTCCAGCGACCGCACCCTGGCAATTTTACGCGGGATTCCAAAGCGATCGGCAATGATGGAAGCCATCATGTTCACGGCGTCGTTGTCGGTGACGGCAATGAGGTAATCCATTTTTTCTGCATTGGCACCGCGCCAGCAGTCAATGCTCATGGCACTGCCTTGAA
Organism: Desulfobacterales bacterium; assembly: GCA_050124355.1. Classification (GTDB taxonomy): domain Bacteria; phylum Desulfobacterota; class Desulfobacteria; order Desulfobacterales; family JAFDCJ01; genus JAFDCJ01. Next base: position 10,275 of record JASFFJ010000166.1, read on the forward strand.
TCAACCGGGCATCCAGAGTTCCGTCCGCTTCACGAATCAGGCTGCTCGCTAACTCGATGACGGTAATGGCATATCCTTCATGGGCCAGCCGTTTTGCCAGGTAATATCCAACACCGCCAAGGCCGAGGATCAATATGTTTTCAGAAGGTGTGTGTGTTTTTTTTCCAAACATGGTTAACGCAAAAATATCATATAGTTATTATTAGATTTGTTGTAAAAACGCTTCCAGTCGGGCAATCGCCCCCGGCAGGTTCTTGCGTCCAAAACCGATGCGAAAATGGTTGCCTTTATCACCGTATAAAGTGCCCGGCAACAAGAGCACCCCCGCGGATTTCACCAGGGCTTTGCAGAATGCCTCTACGTCCAAACCCAACAGGCGAGGAAACGCGATAGCGCCGGCTTTGGGCCGATGCCAAGCAAACCGATCCGGGTATCGGGCAAAAAACGCATCCAGCACACCAAGGTTGCGTATAATAATTCTCAAATTTCGCTCTACCAATTTTTCTCTGTGACGCAATGCCAGCTCCGCTAAAAATTCACTGGGTGCACTGTTACAGATGGTTGTGTAGTCCTTTAAGGCTGCCATCCCGTTGTAAACGGCTTCATTTTGGGTGGCAATCCAGCCGATACGCAGACCGGGTAGGCCATATGTTTTCGACATGACCCCCAGAGAGACGCTGTGCTCGCCCAATTCACAAGCAGCCGGCAGGCGGTCTTCTTTATGATACTCAGACTCCCGATAGACTTCATCTGAAAACAGAATAATCCCATTTTCCCGGGCAATGCGGCTTACCATTTGGAACAGCTCGCAAGGCATCAGATAGCCGGTGGGATTATGAGGGGTGTTGATAATAATAGCACGGGTATCGGACTGAATACGTTGTTTCAATTCGTCTATATCAAGTGCCCAGCCATTCTCTTCATGTACGTTCCACCACGACACCCGGCATCCGATGCTTCGGGCAACTTCGGCAAGGGATTGGTAGCACGGGCTCTGAACAATGACATGATCCTTGGCATTGAGTACGGCATGCATAAAAAGAAAAATGGCCTCCTCTGCACCTGCATGTACCAGCACCTGATTTGGATGAATGTCATGGTATAGACGGCTGATTTCCTTTCGCAATGACGGGCCGCCCATGGATTCCGTGTAGCCCAGCCAGAGTTGATGGAACCGCTCGGCAGCGTCCGGTTCAAGGGCAAGCAGGTCCTCAATGGCTAATGATTCACAATCCGAAGCACACAGTAAATGCTCACTGTTGAATTCATATCTGGCAAAATAGCGTTCAAGCTTGAAAGCTGGGATTTGCATGAGATATCCGTGATTGGGTGTCGCCGCACTCCGTCGAGAAATCTCCGGAGGGCACTAATATACTTAATGGGGATCTAATCCAACATCCCCTGAATCACCCTCTCATATTCCGGAAAATATTGACCGATAACCGGCAGATCAAAGCTTCGAAGAATGCTGGTATTACTTTCCCGGTCGAGAAGAAATCTAAATGACTTCTCCACAAGAACTTCAGGAGGTACACGGTTGCCGGTCAGTTTTTCGTAATAGGGGGCAGTTAGCGTGACTTTATGCCTTGTCGTGGTTGCCCTCTCAACAATAACCTCAAAGGTCGTACTATCGATC
>JASFFJ010000167.1:0-11876 GCA_050124355.1 Desulfobacterales bacterium
TTTTCCTGGGACGGGATTTCAAAGCGATTGTTACAATAACCGGAATGGTGAAGTAAAATAAAGCCTGCTTTCCCCCAACCCGGATAAACCAGAAGAATTAAAATTAATCACGAAAGGACGAATACACGAAAATGATTTATAATAAATTTCGTGGTTTCAATATTCCGTGTTTTCGTGATGAAAACTTTTTTACGCATTTTGTGTAAAACTGAATTGGTAACTGTCTGATATTACAACATTGGGGCTTAGACCGGATAGTGCTATTCCATGAATTTCCAAGATTTACAAAAAGAACTTGATTATTATCAAAAACTCACGCCCACTAACTTTGCAGAAGAGCGCGCCAAGTTCTTTGAGCGTCTGAAAGTACAGGTGCCCTACAATCCGAAATTCGAATACAACGACAAACTAGCGGTGGAAGACTATGAAGAAATAAAAAAAACATTAAAAAAGCAGAGAGGCCGGGATGCGATTATCAATGCATTTTTAGATGTGCATCTGGATGTTACTGACTTGATGATCGCCTGGAAAAAAAATAAATACACAGACGTCTCAACTCTATCCGGCCAGCTTTTCGGTTCCACCAAAGACTTTGAATTAAACAGAGCGGAAGAATTATATAAAAAATTAATCAGGATCCTGCCGCAGAACACTGAAGTTTACAATGACAAACAAATTGCGCAAAAATTCAATGAGGAATTTAAAAAGAGACATCTGGACGATTGGCGCATAGAGTATAATGAAGCCAATGGCGGAAATGTTTCGATTTATGAGGTCGAAAAAAAAGTCGTCATCCGAACCGGGGCTGTGGAAACGAAGGTGGGTGTGGAATGCATAATAGCTCACGAACTGGACGGGCATGCCTGGCAGGCCTTCAACGCCATGGCTGACCGGCGCTATGGCCACTGGTTTTTATCCTACCTTGGGACCGAACGGCAATACGAGGGATTTGCCACCTTTGTGGTGATTAACAGGTTACCCATTTCCCATATCAACCGTGAATTGAAGCACAATCTCGCCTTCATGATTGCCACGGCATATGCCCAGCGCTTATCTTTTTGGGATACATTTCAGAAAATGTATCGGATATGCGCAGATGAAAATATTTCTTTTTTCGCTGCCTATAAAGCCAAAAGGGGCTTTCGGGTCACGAGCCAACCCGGTTGTTTCCAGAAGGAAAACGCCTATTTGTTGGGGGCAATGGAAGTTATCCGGCTGGTAGAAGAAGCTGAAGAAAATTTTTACAAATTATCCCAGGGATGTTTTCCCCTTGCAGCCCTCCCAGATGTGAGTAGCAAACAGCCCAAATGGATCAGTATTGATAATTTCAATCAAACCAATGTTGATTATTTTAAACGCCGTATGAAGGCTATCATGATTTCTCAATAGGCTGCTGTGAAAATCTTTGCCGACTCTCTCTCTGTCTTATGAAACTACATATAATTTGTCTCACGCAACGCCGCAAAGCTCGCAAAGGGAACGATTTAAATATAAATAATCTTGGCGCCTTGGCGTCTTTACGCGATAATGAACCGTTTCTTTTTTGATCAGACTGGCCGTTTTTGTGGCCAGCGGCGGTGCTCTTATGAAACTACACTTCAAAAAGTTGAGGTTGGTTCTATCCTGTGTCCCTTTACATTTCCTAGTTTGGGTTGAGCCTAATTCAGGCTTTGTTTGATTTCGTTGCACTCAATCCAACCTACATATTGCCGGTATGATTGCCAAATGCGAAACCCAACAGCGACCGATTTCGGAACCGAGCCCGAAAAGTTTCTTTTCCGATCAGACTGGACGCTCACGACCATAGGCGGCGCTCGTGTTAAGGAAAAACCCCATTTTGGACAAAATCCAAGAATCACTGCCAATGCAGGATTAAGTGATTATCCTCAGACAGCTTTACCCAGGTTCCAAATTTTGCTCCTTCTCTATTTAAGGTATCCTTTAACCAAAGCGTGTCGACTTTCGAGGCCCGATGTATCTTAAATTGCCGAATTTGGGTTGGCACCAATTTTAATTCCACGAGCTTTCCGGTCAATGGATCCAAGGCTGCAAAATACATCAGCGATAAATCAGCCCTGAACGCTTCATGGCCGCCAATCCCTTCGTAGTCATTTAAAAAATCACCGCAGCCATAGAGAATGAGCTTTTGCCGGTAAACTTCAATGCCCTTAACATGGTGGGATGAATGGCCATGAACAATATCAATCCCCGCTTCATCGATAAGGCGATGGGCAAAACCGGTTTGTCCCTGAGGAATATCGTACCCCCAATTGCCTCCCCAGTGGATGGAGGCCACCACGATATCCCCCTTGCGTTTTATCTGCTGTATTTTTTCTTTGATGGCGTCTAGGCTTTTATCACTTAAATCCTCAAGGAGATTCACCCCCGGCCGGCTATCAGCAGCACCCCAGCTTGATGGAATTCCGCTGGTTCCCAACCCGTAGGCAAACACCAACGCACGTCCTTTCCCGGGCACCGATTTCATCGCGGGAACCTGGGCTTGGACGCGATTTAGGCCGGCGCCTGCTGTTTTGATATTGGCGCTATCTAACGATTCCAATGTTTCAACCAGCCCCGCATATCCCCAGTCAAGTACGTGGTTGTTGGCCAGGCAACAGACGTCTATTTTGGCGGCTGATAAACTCGAGATATTATCCGGATGCATTCGGTAGTTAATGCCTTTTCCTTTCCAATAATCGTTGTTTTTGGTTACACTTGTCTCCAGATTAATTATTCTGACATCCGGTGCTAACTTGTCTAATTCTTCAAGAGCGTCCCCCCATATGTACGAAAAACTGACAGGATAATCGATGGGACCATTGGTTTGCTCGGCGATGTCGACATATCCCCTGGCACTTTTCATATACGACTCGTAGATGACCGGCTTGCTGGGATGCGGTAAGATCTGATCGATACCCCGGCCGGTCATGACATCTCCGCACATAAATAAAGTGATTGAGTGGGAGATTCTCTTGGCAACATCGACAGTTTTATTTTCGTTTTCAATCATTTCTGAATGCCCGTGATTGCGGCTTGTTATCTCTTGACCCCATGGCTGGTTCCCTAAGACAGTAACCAGGAGACATGCGGTCGTACAGTATAAAAGGAATTTGCACCTCATTGCGTTTTTCCTGCTATGGCCAAATCATCCCATGAATTTTGTCGGACCAAGCTATGTTTTCAGTTTTTCAATCTTAACTTTTCACTTTTGGGTTGTCACCAACTATATCGCATATTAAATAAAGCACAAAAACCAATTTTCAAAGCTTGTAATTTCTTTGGATTATGAGACCGAATATCGAGAATTCTGACTTTTCTACGATATTGTCAAAAACAGAAATTTCAATCACATGGATTAATCATGAAAAACATATTATCCGTAAATTTTCGCCTGGCAAGACCCAAAGCACAACCGGGAAAAGGCGATAAATATCTTCCAAAGATCCTCCAGGAGTTAGCAAACCTCCTGAGAAAAACACAAAAAGATTTCAACTATGATACCCTTCGCCTTTCTGCGGGTAAAATAAGGGATCTATCTCAAACCTTGGTTGAATTTGCTGAAGATGTTCATAACGAAATCGGTATCTGGGATAGCCTTGAACAATATAATCTTGAATTCTTCGGGACCAAGCTTCCATTGATTCCTGGCTCAGTCGAGGAGTCAGCAAGGCAAGCCCCGATAAACAAACACCGCTTACAATATCTTTTATGGAACCAGTATCAACTGCTTGACCCTGAGCTTATTCTTTCGCCGAGTCACCAGGACTTGATCCGGTTGTCAGAGATGGTTTCAGACTTTCTTTCGGATCGGTTTGAAAACCTGCCATTGGGCTCGGGTATTAAAACTTTTTTTGATCAGCCGCATGAATTTGGCTGGGATGTAAAAAAGAAACTAATCTGGCTTGGCAAACATTCATATCTTTTCCGGAAATCTTATCAGGATTACATCCAGCTGCATGGCGCAAAGCCTGAAACAGCCGTAATTGACGATTTTATTTGTCAGGAAACAACTTATTGGTCAGGACTTGGCGTGATCGATGTATTGGCCTCGATACTGGAAATCACTGAAAACCAGCACAAAGATCTCCGAAGCTGGTACGAAAGGCACACAGCATTTTATAAAGTCCTGTCGATCAATGATCCGGTGGTCACAGTCCTGAATATTATAAATGATAAGCCCTATACAGTACGCGTAGGAGACTTTAGCAGCCAATTTGATAAGAATCATCTATATTTCGGGGGACTAATCCCCTGGAATGGAGAATGGTACTGGTCAGGCGAACAGAAGCGATACGATGGTGTATCTGACGAAGACCTCCCCAAATTAAAGAACACCTTATTTAATACACCACAAACAATCGTATATCGCTATTGCAAGGATTTAGCTGATAAAGCAAGAGAATCTGTAAAAGAACACTACAGGATTTTTGTCGACTATCACGGCAAAGATATGGCCGTTTATCCGGACGGCCGGTCAATGGCTGTTGATATGCGAAATCAATACTGTTTTCACAATGAAATTAAACTTAAAGCTGCCGGCAAATATCCAACCGAACACCATCAAGCTGAAATTCCAGATTTAACAAAATCTTTCCCACCTGACTTAATTGAGTGCAATAGCGGTGTTTGCATATATTTTAATCCGGATGAGGGCCAGGAAATCGTGCAGGATTTTTTTGACATTGCCAGCGGATTTAAAAAGAAAGGAATCAATCTAAATGACGATGAGCTCGATGCCATACGCGGTTTCTTAAATTCTACTGCTATCAGCCCAAGATTCGTAAACAAGCTTGTCCAGGAATACGGTGAAGAATCCGTCCGACTTGCTTTTTTAATTCCGGACAAAGCTAACCCATATTATCTGGATTTTCTATTTCGCAGGCATAAGGGACATTTTTACAGGAACCGATATCCAACTATCTCATTGCTCAACATTTCCGATGAAACTAAAGAATGACCCCTTTCATTCAGACCTCGGGAAACGCGGAATGGTGGGTGAAAATTAATCTTTGGTTTTTTATCACCGGCACTGCCGCTTAAATCGGTTGACCGAATTGATGTCGATATCAAGCAGTCTTGAAATGTGGTGTTTGGCCTCGATCCCTTTGGGGTGACCCCCTCTGGAGGTAATGAATCCGATTTTGTGATCCTCCCGCACCTCTCTCATCACCACCTCGTCGATCAACTCGGTAGTTGAAATTCCCAGTTTGTCCGCCACGTATTTTTTGGCTTCGGCAAGTTTCATGCCCCGGGTCATTTGCATGCGGGCTACCAGATCTCCGGCAGTCCGCAAACCGCCCATGCCCGAAGTCACTGTGTGTGGAATCGTCACACCGGCCGGGTCTCCCGTACCCACCTACAACCCGTCCAGGCGGGTGATTTCCACCATCGCTTTGGATGCCGCCGAGACCATGTCCACGGGAAGGGTCTCGCAAACCGGCAACCCGCCCACGCCCATCCCCATATTAGCGTGCACCGGTATGTCTGCTATTTCGACACAGGCCTTTGTCATGGTGATTGCCCGTGCTATATTCCAGGGAATGGTTTTATTTGTCACCGTGTTAATCACCGGGCCGAAAATCGTGGCGCCGGCCTTCTCTGCAATTTTGAGCTGCTGGTGCGGAAAAAGACCGGCCAGTCTTCGGTCGAAGTGGTTTAGCTCTCCGTGGGTCCCGAGCACGAATTCGCCGGCCATGCCGATCTCGATGCAGATATCCGGGTATTTTTTTTTCAATATTTCGGTGGCCAGAAGGGCCGCCTTGAAGTCAGGATCACCGGAAGCACCCACGGTATCGAAGTTGATTCCGTCTGCTCCTGCTTCATGAAAGGCGGAAGCCACAAAAACCATGTCTTTGACAGCCAGGTCGATAGCGCCTTCGTAGGCGTCGCATGCTTCCTGGATTTTTCCCAATGGCAGCAGTTCCGCGGGGTTGGGCATGGGACCGTCCGGATAGGTATAGAGCCCCAGATTGGGCATGGCCCCATAGAAAAGAGGGATTACCATCAATAGCTGTGACTGTTCAAAAAGGGGCAAATCTTCGTGGACGACAGTCTTTGCGGGTTTGTAGCTGTAGTCCACGTGGGAAAATTCGATGGTGTCGGCCCCCAGGCAGCGTTCGAAAATCTGCAGGGCCTGCTGGCGGTTGGCAATGATACCGGCGTGTCTTATTTCGATGGTGGGGCCGTCGAAGGTGGTGATCACTTCACAGCCGCGCGCCACACCGGATATTTTATGGAGATTTTTACAGATGTCGAAAAGGTGGTTGGTCTCGTCATCGGACAGCGGCGCTATTGCGGCATCGTCAGCAGCTTTGGTCGATCCATTCACGATATCCTTCATCAGTTCGGCCTCTGTCAGCTCGGTTGCCCAACCGTCACCCAGACGCGAAAAAATCTTTTGCATGCTATTCAGTCTCCAAAATTCGGCAATCTTTGGCGAATACGTGGACCCACACCTCGTCTCCTCGCCGGAATAGCATGTCCCTGACGCCGCCGATGATGTGGATGACGGTGCCGGTTTCCAATTCCACAAAATATCGTACCTCTCCCCCCATATAGCTCCGGTCCTTGATTCGGCCCTTGAATTGATTTTCGGCGGCCTCGGTCAGCGGTTGTTCCATGGACGTCAGATGGAACTTCTGGGCGCGGATGACCACTTCAACGCGCTGGCCTTCTCGCCAATCACCGGATTGTGTGACGTTCAATTCGAACCCATCATCGAGTTCGATCCTAACCTGCTCCGTGTCGAGTTGTTTGATTTGACCTTTAAGGAAATTGGAGTGGCCGATAAAATCGGCCACGAAATGGCTGCTGGGGGTGTCGTAAACTTCCTCGGGGGGGCCCTCTTGCTGTTTGCGGCCGTCTTTCATGACCACGATGCTGTCCGACATGGTCAGCGCTTCGCGCTGATCATGGGTGACAAAAATACTGGTGATTCCCAGCATCTCCTGCAGGTTGCTGACCTCCACGCGCATCTCTTCCCGAAGATTCTCGTCCAGGGCCGACAGCGGTTCATCCATCAGCAGGACGTCCGGTTCGATGACAATCGCCCGCGCCAGGGCGATGCGTTGCTGCTGCCCGCCGGACAGTTGGGAGGGCTTGCGCATTTCCACGCCCGGCAACCGCACGGTTTCCAGGGCTTGTTTGACTTTGGCCTTGATATCGGCTTTGGTAATATTTCGATATTTCAATCCAAAAGCGACATTGTCGAAAATGGTTTTATGGGGAAACAGAGCGTAATTCTGGAAGATCATGCCCAGGTTGCGCTTGTGGATAGGGGTATCGTTGATCCGCTGGCCCTTGATGAAAATGTCACCCTGGGTCGGCTTCTCCAATCCCGCAATCATTCTCAGAATCGTTGTTTTGCCGCACCCCGATGGGCCCAGGAGGGTCGTCAAAGATCCGTCCGGAATATCCAGATCGATTTCATGCACCGCAATCACCTTGCCAAAGTGCTTGGTTACCCCTCTGAGTTGAACCGCTGGCGGCGCTTTGCCGTCTGCCACCATATTGTTTGTCTCCTAATGATTCCCAATCCGGACATACCGGAATTGAAAATGGAAGGTTGAAGATTGAAGATTTGTGGATGTCGCTCTCCGAGGCGTAGGCGTAAAGTCCCTGCGAGCCGGAGGCTTCGCTCTACCTTTTCTATGACCATTTTTTAATAATTGATCTCGCCGAAGGCGGACCTTAAATATTCAATATTCAATCGGCAATCTTCAATAAAAAAACCGTCCGGTTCCGCAGCTGCAGAACCGGATCTAAAAGATCGTGGGTTAGCCGCCGGCTTTGATACGGTCCCACATTTCACCAAACTTAACCTGGTTGGAATTCCAGAAGGGGGGATCCGCCCACAGGAAACCCTTGAGCTGGCCGGTGGGGTCAAAGGTAGGAATATTTTTGACCGCTTCGGGCATTTCGACCTTGGTGGGATCAAGGCTGGGGGGATAATTCTGGGCGATGGCTACGGCGATCGCGCATTCCGGCTCCAGCATGAAATTCAGCAGTTCATGGGCGACATCCAGGTCGCTGCCCTTGATCACGAAAAGACACTCCTGCCAGGAGTAACCGTTGTCGATCAGCATGAGTTCAATGGGATGACCCTGCTTCTGCAGGTTCGCCACACGTCCGGACCAGGCCACGGTGGCATAGACTTCTTCGTTGCCCAGCAGGCTCATCAGTTCTGCTCCCGAGGACCAGTACTTTTTGATCAATTTGCGCTGTTCCCGCAGGGCGTTCCAGACCGCATCCAGGTCTTTGATGTCGTTGGGGTGCTGACCGGTGTACAGGGCAGCGTACCATATATTGGCCTTGTTGCTGCCGGCGCTGGCCAGTTTGCCTTCGAGGCTCTTATCCCACAGCAGTTTGACACCCAGGCTCTCGGCCTTTTCCTTGGGAATATGTTTGCTGTTGTAGCAGATCGCCGTCTGACCGTAGTCATAGGGTACGGCTGACAAGGTCCCGTTGCTGAGGGCGCGATATGGCTTGATCATTGCGTTCATGACGTTTTTGAGGTTAGGAATTTTGCTCTCATCGAGCACCACTCCGAAATCCAAATCGATATAGCGTTTGTAATCAAACAGCCCGCTGGCATGGAAGAGGTTGAACTCTCCGCCCGGTGGAAACGATGCCTTGACCCGTGTCAGGTAGGTGTCCTCGTCTCCGAATTCGCCTTCGATGACTTCCACCCCCGTGGCCTTGGTGAAGGGTTTGAATGCATGTTTGGAAAAGGCTTCTGATGTGACACCGCCCCAGCCGTCAAACCGAACCGATTTTTTGGCCGCCCAGGCCGAAGGTGTCAGCCGTCCAACCGGCAAGCTCAGCAGGCCGGCCGAAACTCCGGCCATACCAACAATTTTTAGGAACTCACGCCGGCCCAGATCGCCGTTCATAAAACGATCTTTGGCCTCCTCTAGTCGTTTAATTAAATCAACAGCCATGTTTAAACCTCCTTTGTTGAATGGGTTAACAAATAGCTACCTCCTCTCCTGGTACAAAAGTTCTGAATTTATCAACGCTTCGACGGTTCCATGCCCCTGGCAAACCTCCGCGCCAGGTACCCGGCCAGCAGAGGGGTCGAGATTGTCAGGATGACCATGACGGTTCCCAGGGCATTGATCTCGGGACTAATATGGTGGCGCAGCATCCCCAGTATTTTGACCGGCACAGTGGTCGTCCGGGCCGTGGCCCAGAACAGCGTCGCGGTGATATCATCAAATGAAATTGTAAAGGCAAAGAGCATACCCGCAATAATGGCTGGTGCCAATAGCGGCAGGGTAATCTCTTTAAATGTTTGGAAAGCATTGGCCCCCAGGCTCATGGCGGCTTCTTCATAGACTCTCTTTATCCCCACCAATCGCGCCTGAACCACCAGAAGAATGTATGGCAGGGTAATAACGACATGTCCGACAACCAGCAGCAACATGCTTTTGGGTTGCTGCAGCCAACGCAGGAATAGCAGCAGGGCCACCCCCAGGATGACTTCCGGAATCATGATCGGGGTCAGAAGCAAGGTGTTGAGGGTATTTTTACCGGGAAAGTCGTAGCGAACGAACGCCATGGCCGCCGGGATGGCAATGGCGGTACTGATCACGGCGGTAATAAATCCAAGGACGAGCGACGTCTTAAAGGCCGTTATGATGGATTGGTTCTGCGCCAGCCGAACGTACCACCGGAAGCTGAATCCCTCCATGGGAAAACTGACAAATTCCATCGGATTGAACGAAAGAATGATGACCACCACGATGGGCGCAAACATGGAGATATAGACAAAAAGGGTAAAGAGGCGTATCAGTGACCAACCGGAGATTTTCATCTCAATCCGTCCTTCCCCCCAGGTTCTTAAAAATTTGGTTGATGCCTAAATATTTGTTGTAAGTAAAAACGATAATGCCCAGTAAGCCGATGAGCAGCACGCTGATAGCCGAGCCAAACGGCCAATCCAGGGTACCGATGACACGGTTGTAGATTAGATTGGCAATCATTTCATTACCCGGACCGCCCAGGATTAGCGGAGTGATGTATGTCCCGGCCGCTAGCACGAATACCAGCAGACAACCGGCACTCACCCCGGGCAGACTCAATGGCAAAATGACTTCCCTGAAAGCCTGCCATTCAGTGCACCCCAGACTCCTGGCGGCCTCGGTCAAACTCTTGTCGATACCCTCCAGGCTGACGTAGATATTCAGGATCATAAACGGCAGCATGTACTGAACCAATCCCAAAATCACCGATGTTTCATTATAGAGGATGTCCAAAGGGGTCGACAGTATCCCAGATCGCGTAAGGATGTGGTTTATCAGGCCGGACTCGCCCAGTATGTTGATCCAGCTCAAGGTTCGAATGATATAGCTAATCCAGAAAGGCAGCATGAGCAGCAGCATCAGCAGGAATTTAAATCTGGTCCGGGTTTGATAGAAAAAATAAGCCGGAATATATCCGAACACGACGCAAAGCAGAACGGTTTCCAATGAAATACGAAGGGTTCGCAAAAGCATCCCGGAATAAAAAAAATCCTCAAAAAACTTTTGGTAATTGCCAAATTGGAAGGCCGGAATGTCGGCGCCGGTGGAAGCCCGAATCCAGAAACTGTAGACGATGATAAAACAGATAGGAACCACCATGAATAAGAAAATGGCACTCAACGATGGGGAAAGCAATATCCATGGTTGCCAGCGTTTTTCTTTCATTCCTACCCCGCGTGGGTCTGTTACTTAAGCCGTTCAGGCTGAGCCGGTCAGCTTTATTTTTTCCTGTCTTTTCCGGTGTGGCGGGTCGTTGGATATTCGTTTTGGCGGCCATTCGGGATGCCCCCCTGAGTCTGACCGCAAATCAAGCAGCATGAAATTAAATCGAGCCTAATTAGGAAAGCAAAAAATGTCAATATGTTTAAATAATATCTTTCATTAATTTTCGATTAGATAAATTGGAAGTTGACTTTTAATCCCGATAAGCCTTAAAAGGGGACCTGGGCATCGAAATCCATAGAGCCAGTGGAAATATTAGGGACGTCGATCGAAAAGGGCGAAAAACGGTGAGTCACGATGTGCAAATTTATGATTTGATTATTGTGGGGGCGGGCTCCGGTAATATGATCCCGGTGCCTGAGATGGATAATTGGCGCCTGGCAATTGTGGAACCGGATAAGTTCGGGGGCACCTGTCTGAATCGCGGTTGCATTCCGTCAAAAATGTTATTGTATCCAGCTGAGGTGGCCCAAACGGCCGAGCATGCGGCCAAGCTGGGGGTACACCACACGCTTGACCGAGTAGATTGGCAGCACATCGTGGACCGGGTATGGCAAAAAATTGATCCGATCGCCGAAGCCGGCGCAGCCTACCGCCAATCCCAGCCCCACATCACGGTCTACGATCAACCGGCCCGGTTTGTTGAACCGCGCGTGCTGCAAACCGGCGAACACCGCATCACAGCCGATCGTATCGTACTGGGCGCAGGGGCCCGGCCAGTGGTACCGCAACTCCCTGGATTGGACACCGTGCCGTACTACACCTCTGATACCGTGATGCGATTGGTCACCCAACCCGCTTCAATCCTGATTATCGGCGGCGGCTATATCGGGGCGGAGATGGCGAGTTTTTTCGGTGGTCTGGGCACCCGGGTAACCTTAGTGGATCGGGGCGGGGCCTTGATCAAGGAGGAGGATGAAGACATCGCCCGAGCGTTTACGAACATTTATAAGCGCCGTTTTAACATCCTGCTACATGCTCAGGCACAGCAAGTGAAACCGTCTGTTGGTGGTATCACCGTCATCTTTGATATCCAGGGGTGCTCTCACGAAGTGACGGCCCAGACCTTGCTTTTTGCCGCCGGTCGGCGGCCCAACTCGGACCGTTTAAATGTTAAAGCGGCCGGCTTGG
>JASFFJ010000168.1:0-11859 GCA_050124355.1 Desulfobacterales bacterium
TAAAACCCTAATATTGAATGTGTTTCAGAACGCTACTCGGGCTACCGTTATCACCCATTGGGTGGAAAAGCCTTGCCACCGTTGCGGATGGATGCGAAACTTCCATGAGATGTGGTGGTTAGGGCTCTTTAACTGGGAACCTTGAACGCTGAACCAATCAACCCAGGTTAATGTTTCTTCAACACAAAATCCGCCAAATCATATATTTCCGCCTCGTTTGGCGACCGAAAAATGTATCTTTCAGTTCCCATTGCCTGGCGAAAAACCGGCGGGTTGAGGTCATGTTCTACCAAACAATTTCCGTAGGTCGACAGGATCTCATCATGACGATGTACATATTGCTTATCCTTGCGGCCAATATAGCAGCAATAGTACTTCTTTTGCGGCGCAACGGACGTTCTGCCCTTCACAATCATTTGGGCGTAGGCACAATACAGATCATCATCGATGCTGTAGTTCATCATGTCCAATATCGACCCGCCCGGTGGCCGGCAGTTGATTTCGATGGGCATGAAGGTGTCATTGATGTTAAAAAATTCAAAATGAAAAAATTTACGACGAATCTTAAAAAGCGGCACAAGTTTTTGACCGGCGGCGCGCAGCTCATTCGGAATGTGACGGTTGACATAAAAAAACGTGTCTTTTCCAAGAACGTATTCGAGAACGCCATCGCCGTATATCAATGAATTCTCGAAAACAACGTTGCCGTTGTAATCGGTCAAACCATCATAGGTGACAATAGGGCCGTCAATGAATTCCTCTATCAGATAATCCTCGGTGATCGCAGACAAATGTGATTTGAGCTGGTTCTTGTTTTCAATCTTGTATATGCCGCCGGCCCCCACCCCTTCATCCGGTTTTAATATCAGAGGATATCCCAGCGTCTCCGCCAGATCCAACGAGGTATCGGCATCTTTAATCCGCTGCCCCCGGGCTACCGGCATCCCGCAGCGTTCGAAGATCTGCTTCATGATGGATTTTTTCTTCAGCCTGGGTAGATCCTGTTTTTTGATACCGTCAAGGCCGTATTTTTCATTGATAATGCCTTCCAGGGTCAGCCACTGCTCATTGTGAGATTCCACCAAATCAAATTTTTCCGCAAACCCAGCGGCTTTCTTTTGCGCCAACAGCTGATCCAGCCCGCGTTGCACGGATCCTTCGTTATTCAAATCCGCCCGGACATACCAGGTTAACGCCGATCGCAGGCTCTCGGGCATGAAATAAAAATCCGCTTCCCCTAATCCCCAGACGCGAACGCCCAGTGAATCCAATTGCTCAATGAAATGAGCATAGTTGGGAGGAAACTCGGGAGATATGTATAACAAATCCATGGGTCACCTATCCACCAACAAATGTAATTTGATGATTTGGAATCAAGATCCTCGCTTCGGGTTTCAGTGCATTCGTGGCAAAACGGTTGTTTTGCACGAGGCGTCGGGTGAGCTGCTAAAGTATTCGCAAAATTTCCCGAAAATTATTAGGAATAAAAGGAGAGCATTGATATGAATAAACGTGCGTCATCACCTAATTTTTTTCGGGGTCCATTCGGATTTATCCGAAATTTGATTCATCATATTTTTAACTACCTATCATGCTATGAGAACGACACGTCAGACAACCGCACATTGCTGCGAAAACTTTACAACGCCGGTTATCTGGAAGAAGGAAAATATCACCAGTTTCGTAAGCGATGTTTGGATGACAATTTCGACCCCGAAGAGATACACAAATCCTATCCAACATAAAATTCAGAACTACTGGCGTGTCGTAAAATTTGGGCAACGGAAATGTCCATGATCGCGTCAATAATACTTAATGTATGGGTTTGTTCTGAATTTTATATCTTTTTTTGATATAATTTTTGTTGGGTCTCCTGATATCGAGACTTCCCGAAAGGATTTCCTGGCTGAATTCGGGAACACTGAAATTTGGGATATCGGGACGCCCGCGGTACCGGGATGTTAAAGCGTCTTGAGCTTCTCTATGTGAGCCTTGCGCTTTTTGCCCAGCCTTTTCAGTGTTCTCGCCACTTCCGGCAATGCTTTGATTTTTTGAGAAGCCTCACTGTAATAGTTTTCTCCTCTTACTTCCAGGCGATGGGCCGTTTCCAATACTTCAGCAGCGGACATCGATTCTGCCCCCTGGCATGCCTCACAGAACCGATCGCGTTTAAAATCTTTGATCGGCTCTAAAATCATTTCCGTCACATTCTCACGACGCGCGCGTTGAACGGTTTTAAGGTTCTTCCTGATATCGGTTGCCAGCTCCTCAAAGGCGGACTTATATGCCGCGCAGGCCGGATTGGTCGCCACCAGCTCATAAAATTCCAGATCCTGACATTCCAGGTTCTCGGCAAAATTTAGTATACTACCAAAGTTTTCCAGCGGCATCTTTTCCTCCTGAATCCGGGAATCATGGCGATTTTACACCATGATTCCCGCGTTTACGATTAAGTTTACAACCAACGTTCGATAACGACTTTGGTATTGGTAAAAAATTTGAATATTTCCTGGCCATGGGCCTTGATGTCGCCAAACATGGATTCTTTCGATCCACCGAATGGGAAAAAACTCATCGGGGCTGCGATACCGATATTGATGCCCACCATGGCCGGATCTACGCGATATTTGAACTCTCTGGCCGTTGCACCGCTATTGGTATAGAGGCAGGCGGCGTTGGCAAACCCGCGTGTATTAATCAGATTAATGACCTCATCCAGGTCCTTGCAACGAACAATACTTACCACCGGGCCAAAAATTTCGTCCCGTGCGATCTTCATGTCCATCGTTACATTGTCAAAAATGGTCGGGCCAATAAAAAACCCGTTCGGATAGCCTTCCACTTGGCAATCACGACCGTCCAGAATCAGGTCTGCACCCTCTGAGATGCCTTGTTCAATGTATCCCAAAACCCTTTCTTTGTGGGCGGCACTCACCACCGGGCCCATGGCGGTTTGCTCATCTAAACCGTCACCGACTTTTACACTTTTGGCAGCCGCCATAAATTTTTCAAGCAGTTCATCGGCAACGTCTCCAACGGGTGACAAAATCGACCCAGACAGACAACGTTGCCCCGAGCAACCGTAAAAAGAGGTGATCAGAGAGGGCATCCCACCGTCCAAGTTAGCGTCCGGCATCACCGCGACGATGTTCTTGGCACCGCCCAGCGCCTGTACCCGTTTCCCGGTTGCCCCGCAGCGTTCGTAGATATATTTGGCTGTCGGTGTTGCGCCCACGAAGGAGACACCCTCGATATCCGGATGATCCAGGATAGCGTTTACCACGTCCCGTGAGCCGTGAACCATGTTCACCACACCCTCAGGAAAACCAATATCTTCAATGATCTCAAATATTTTTGTTTGGGTCATCGGCACCTGCTCCGAGGGTTTCAAAACGAAAGTGTTGCCCGTAACCAGGGCATAGGGCAAGAACCACCAGGCCACCATGCCGGGAAAATTGTAGGGTACGATGGCAGCGAAAACACCCATCGGCTGGGGATGCCCCAAACAATCGATATCTTTTGCAATATCTTCCAAGGTGTACCCGCACATCAACGTGGTAACACCGGTGGCATGCTCGACATTTTCAATCATGCGGCGGACTTCACCGCGGGCTTCGTCAATGGCCTTGCCCTGCTCGGTGGTCAAAACCCGTGCAATGTCTTCAAAATTCTCTTCGAATGCCTCCTTGAGACGGAAAAGATAGCGGGCGCGGGTCAGTGGCGGGGTCGAGCGCCATTCATCGAAGGCGGCTTTGGCCGCCTGCACGGCTTTGTCCACATCCTCTTTCGTTCCATAGGGGACGCTGGCAATCTTTTCACCCTTGGCCGGGTTCCAGACGTCGCCAAAAGTTGTTGTGTTGGACCCTACCCACTCATCATTAATGTAGTTTTTCATTACTGGCAATGACATCTTCATCCTCCTTTGAAAGAACGATTAAAATTTATCTTCGGCCGACGGTATGCCTTTGTTTGCAGGTTGTCGGCATCCGAGCAAAACGTCCAATGAATTTAATTTTTTTCAGCCTTGAATTTGTTGCGAATATTCTCCAATTGCACTTCAACGTCACAAACATGAGCCAACATCGCTTTGCTTGCGGCTTCGCCGTTTCTGGCTTTAATTGCCGCGAGAATTTGCTCGTGCGCTTCCAAAACGCGTTTGCCGAATTCCAATCCGGGCTGAATTTTCATTTTCAGGTCGCCAAGGTAGCTATTCGTAAAATCAAGGATCATAATCAGCAAGGGATTTCCACAGGCTTCAGCCAGCATCCTATGGAATTCGATTTCGAATTCGGCACCGATAATGTTTTCACCCCGGCCCAGCGCATCTCTACAGGCCTGATTCATTTCCTTTAGGGATTCGATTTCTCCAGGCGTTAAGCGCTCCGCAGCCATCCGAGCGAGGTAAGGTTCGATAAGTTTACGAACTTGTGATAGATCAGGCACAGAGACATTTTTGAAATGTAAAAAATTGGTAACCAGATCTCGGGTAGTGGCCAAATCGACTTCACCGACAACGGGTCCACCCCCGGCTCCCTTGCGAATGTTGAGCAGTCCTATTATCTCAAGCGCTCGTAGCGCTTCTCGCAGCGTATATTTGCTGACGCCGAATTGCTCAATCAGCTCTTTTTCCGGTGGCAGATGGTCTCCTGGATTCAGTTTACCACTTAGAATGGCACTTCGCATCTGGCGAATGATTCGAATCGGTATTTTATCCCGAGATACATCCTCGAACATAATTTTTCCTTAATTGATGAGAATAGGACAGTCGCGGTGACGATTTTTTTAGAAACAAAAAGATCAAATGTCAAGAAAAAAGTTTAAATATATGTATATTTAAATATTTATTTTTATGTTCCCCTGTTATTCTAAAATTGCGGGTCGGTTGAAAAATATTTAGGTCTGTGGGATATGCTAACCACGGATCGAAAAACATCAAGAAAGGAGATAAAATCAATGACGGAAAAGGATAATCAACGCGTTAGGCGTCTTCCAATCCGATGGACCTGAATCCCGTAGGCGGACAAGGTATTACAGACCTCGAATTGCTGGCGAGTGAATCTGCGGAATTTATATTTAAATCCGAAAAAAATATTTAGCGCTGGCAAACCTTAAAACAGGAAGAGGTCTTCATTAGGTACAGGCCTTCTTAGCCACAGTTCCGGCCCATCTTGACCGGGCCTTTTTCATGCCTATATTCTTTCGCAAATGTCTTCAATGAATTAAATGAAAATGCCAAGACTCCGCATTTGTTCCAATAAACGTAAAAAAGCCTTACTTAGGAAGGCTTTCAACTCATTAAAGATTCATTTTATTGTGGTGCCGAAGGCGAGACTCGAACTCGCACAGGCGTACGCCCACTAGACCCTGAACCTAGCGCGTCTACCAGTTCCGCCACTTCGGCACGTTGAAAACAAATTGATTAATTTCAGGGTGCAGACTACATATATCCTTTTAATGTTTCATGTCAAGCCCATAATGCACGGTTTGTACCCAAGCACAGATATCGTTAATTGGTTGATTAGTTGATTGGTTAAGTGGTTGTAAATATGGGTTCATCCCATATTGGTAAAATAATTGGACACTTCGAGAATTAAAAATCGCAAAATATTGAAATTATTAATTTAATTTACTTACTCAACCATTCAACCAGTTAACTATTCAACCAGGTCTGACGTATGAAAATTATTGACAATATCGATAAGATTCACGAACCGTTTAAAAACGCGGTCATCACCATCGGCAATTTTGACGGCGTCCATATCGGACATCAAGCCCTTTTCCATGAAGTCATCGAGACCGCCGAAAATATAGGGGGTGTTTCGATCGCCATGACCTTTGAGCCGCATCCCATTCGAGTTTTGAAGCAAAATGGCCACCCGCCCCTGATTACCCTGTATGAACAAAAGGTTGAATTGATAGGACGCACCCACATCGACGTCCTCATTTGCATTCCATTTACGCGGGAGTTTGCAGCGCTCTCGGCTCAAGAATTTGTTGGAGATTTATTGGTCGGCAAAATTGGCATGAAAGCCATTGTGGTCGGCGAGGATTACAGCTTCGGCAAAAATCGTGAAGGCAATATCGACCTATTAAAAGCCTATGGGCCGAGATATGGTTTTGAGGTCATTGTGGCGGATTGGATCCGGATGTCCAAGGCGTTTGCAGATAGAATCAGCAGCACTAAGATCCGGGAGCTTGTCACAGAAGGAATGATGGAACAGGCCGAAAAAATGCTGGGACGCTATTATCAGATCAGAGGACGGGTTGTCACCGGACGCGATCGCGGCGGCAAGCTGCTTGGCATTCCGACAGCCAATGTTAATTTGCATGACGAATTATGCCCCAAAGCTGGCATTTATGCAGTGACCGGGGAGTGCCGGGGTAAAGCGTTCAAAGGCGTGGCAAACATCGGTTACAGCCCGACATTTGAAAATCATGAATTTACGGTTGAAGTGCATATTTTCGATTTTAATGATAATATATATGGAGAAAAGATTCGGGTAAATTTTATCAAACGTATACGAGACGAAATAAAATTTTCGAGTATCCCAGAGCTTATTGATCAGATCAAGAAAGACATTACCACTGCCCGGGAAATTTTGTCTGCATGAAAAAAAACATGACCATCTCCTTTGTTGGGGGTGTTATAGTATCGGTGGTCGCACTCTATTTTGCTTTTAGAAACGTCCCGCTGAGCGAGCTTTTTAATTATCTGGCGTCTATCAATTATTTTTGGGTATTGCCGGCAGTTATGGTGACAGTTTTTTCTTTTATGTTGCGGGCTGTCCGGTGGCAAATCATACTGGAATCAACCCGCAGGATAAGCTTCTGGCGGGCATTTCATCCTCTGATGATCGGATTTATGATTAATTGCGTGCTGCCGGGCCGCCTGGGTGAGGTGGCCCGTCCGGTCATTCTGCACAAAGAGGAAAAAGTTCCTGTTACTACCGGTTTAGCTACGGTTGTCACAGAGCGGGTATTTGACATCTGTATTTTGATTCTACTGTTCATGTTAACCGCCGGTGCATTGAAAATAAACCCCGATCAAAATGTTGCCTTTGGAACGTATCAACTGAACGAACAAACCCTGCAAACCGTCTTTAACAACCTGCTTAAGGTTGGTGCGGTGCTATTGATAGGAATCGCGATTTTCAGCGTCGGCAAGGCCCGCAATTTAATTTACAGCACGATTTTGCGAACACCGGCGTTGTTCTTTTTTGCCGGCCAGCCGTTTAAGGACACGATCAGAAAAAGAATCTGCGTACCGATTATTAACATTTTAAAAAATATCGCCGAGGGATTCGCACTGATTCGATACCCGAGAAGATTTGTGTTGTGTGCAGGATACTCAGCACTTATCTGGGGTCTGCAAGTATGTTCTTATTATCTGTTTTCACTCGGCAGTCCGGGCGTTAATCTGACTTATTTTGAGATAACTGCTATGCTGGTAATTATCTGTTTCTTTATTTCCCTGCCCTCTGTCCCCGGTTGGTGGGGACTCTGGGAAGCAGGTGGCGTGTTTGCGCTGTCTTTATTCGGTATTTCCCCCCAAGATGCGGCTGGTTATACCCTGGCAAACCATGCCCTTCAAGTGATTCCGGTAATCCTGATCGGCTTGGTGTCCGCCATGATTCTCAGCGTGAACATACGCAGGATGTCTTTTGAAGGCAAGGATTTAAAAGATTCGTCAATATAAGCCCTTGCTGGCGTTTTTTTTTGACAATTTGTTGTAAGTTGTCAGTTGATATTCCTTTAAAACACATTTGCCCTTGATTGAAGATTGAATAGTCACTTCCGGTTTATCCGGGTCAGGGTTGAAATCTAAAATTTTTAATAAGGTACCCAAATGAAATCCATATCCGAAGCACATAATAAATCAAACGAGAAGCAAAATTACGACGTGAGCAAATTCAATATTCTAACATATCCCGATAAATTTCTGAGCCAACCAACGCAACCCCTGGATAATATCGACGGTAAGGTTCAGGAAATGATCGATAAGATGGCCCTCACCATGTACGACGCGCCGGGAATCGGCCTGGCGGCAATCCAAGTCGGCTGGGATAAAAGCGTATTGATTTATGATATTTCTCCCAGGGATGAAAGCCGTTCCCTGCAAGTTCTGATCAATCCGAGGGTTGTTACCCAAGAAGGAGAAATCCTATCGGAGAATGAAGGTTGTTTAAGTGTTCCCGACTTCAGGGCTGATGTGAAACGCGCTGCATCCGTTACCGTTGAAGGTCATGATCGGGATGGCAATCCTCTGAAGATCGATGCAGAGGGGATTCATGCCATCGTTCTTCAGCATGAAATTGACCATCTAAAGGGCACGTTGTTCATCGAGCACATCAGCTCATTGAAAAGGCAAATGTACAAACGGCGGGTAAAGAAAAAATTATCGGCAGGTTCAAAGTGAAGAAAACATTCCGTATCATATTTATGGGAACCCCCCAATTTTCCGTCCCTGGGCTGACGGCCTTGCATGAGAACGCCTATGATGTTGCCATGGTCGTCACCGCACAGGACCGGCCAAAGGGACGGGGCCGTAAAATGGCCCCATCGGCAGTAAAACAAAAGGCTTTGGAATTGGGGTATTCGGTCAGCCAGCCAGCCTCAATCAAGGCGGCAGCGTTTGTCGCTGAGGTTGAAGATCTCAAACCGGATTTTATGGTGGTCATCGCATTTGGGCGCATTCTGCCCGAAAATCTGCTGACATTGCCCCGTTTCGGCACAATAAATATTCATGCCTCGCTGCTCCCTAAATACCGCGGAGCCGCACCTATCCAATGGGCCATCATCAACGGTGAAGAAGAAACCGGGGTGTGCAGTATGCAGATGGAAAAAGGACTCGACACCGGTAACGTACTTCTTTGTGCCAAAGAAACCATACATCCGGATGATACCGCTGCAACACTACATGACCGTTTGGCCGTTAAAAGCGCAGCTATCCTCATAGACACCTTAAAGGCATTTGCGGACAATCGCATCCAACCCGTGCCCCAGGATCACAGCCTTGCCACCTATGCGCCCATGCTCTCCAAAGACGATGGCCTCATTAACTGGAATCAATCTGCTGAATCCCTCATAAATTTTATCCGGGGTGTGACCCCCTGGCCCGGAGCATACACCTTTATCGGCGACCAACGCCTGAAGATTTTCAAATCCCATTCTCACGTGGTTGAAATCAACGAATCTCCCGGCACGGTCTTGGAAGGATTTGCCGATGAGCTGCGTGTTGCCACCGCCAATGGCGCGCTGTGTGTCGATGAAATCCAGGGCGAATCGGGCAAGCGTATGGTAATAAGAGATTTTCTGCGGGGACACAAGATACCGCCGGGTTCCGTTTTGGGTTAGCATCTTAACTATTCCTGCTTAGCCACAAATCACAAAATGATTTCAAAAAGTTATCATTATATTTTAGAAAATGAGCTAAAATTTTAAATGAGCTAAAATGACTAAAATTGTGGCATCCTATCGGTTTAATTAAGAAAGATAGAGCGTAGCGATTCCTTAATTTTAGTCATTTTAGACGTTTTAGTTCACTTTAGGCATTCTTTTAATTCGCATAGAATTTACCATGCCCTTTGATGCCCGCAAAACTGCCTGGATCATTTTAAATACCCTGGATCATGGTCAACGCACCCTGACCGCCCTGATGGAAGAACATGCGGATGGTCAACAGACGGTCTCACGGCGGGAACGGGCGCTGCTCCAGGCCCTGGTATATGGGGTCCTGCGCTGGCGGGGCCGTTTGGATTATTTTATCGCCAATTTTTCCCGCACCCGGTTCAATAAAATACATCCGAAGATTCTGAATATTCTACGGCTGGCCCTATTTCAAATTATTTACCTGGATCGAATTCCTGATTCTGCAGCGGTAAACACCGCCGTTGAAATGACCAAAGCAGCTGGTGCGCCTTGGGTGATCGGATACGTAAACGCCTTACTGCGGAAGGCGTCCCGGGAGTATCGCGCCGTTTCTTTTCCGGAGTTGAGTAAAAATCCAAGCGCCGCTCTGGCGGCGCGCAAATCGTTTCCGGAATGGATCATCCACCGATGGCTGCAGCGTTATGGACAGAAAAATACAGCCCTCTTGTGCGATGCCGTCAACGCCATACCGCCGATAACCGTTCGCACCAATACACTCAGGACATCACCACAGAACCTCTTGGTGGCGCTTGAATGCGACGCCGAAAAGGTCGCGCAAACACCTTATTCGCCAGACGGGATTACAATTGTCAATCCAGCGACATCAATACCAAATCTCAATGGCTTTCAATCCGGTTGGTTCCAAGTTCAGGATGAAGCCGCCCAATTGGTTTCGCTGATGTTGGATCCGAAACCAGGGGAAACCATCCTGGACGCTTGTGCAGGAATGGGTGGCAAGACCGGACATATTGCCCAACTCATGAACAATGAAGGTAAACTCGCTGCCGTGGACATCGATGGGGACAAACTTTCCCAACTTGAAGCTGAAATGCGGCGCCTGGGAATTTCGATCGTGTCCACCCATTGCTTGGACCTTGAGCAGGGGATGTCGCCATTGCCGGGCGAAGGTTTTGACCGTATTCTGTTGGATGCACCCTGCTCGGGATTGGGCGTCATGCGGCGCAACCCGGATATAAAATGGCACCGATCCGAAAAAGAACTGGTAAAACATAATGCCAGACAACTGCGGCTGCTGGAAAATTTGGCAACTGCCGTCAGGCCCGCCGGCTTTCTGGTGTATGTCGTCTGCAGTCCGGAACCCGAGGAAAATGAAGTGGTGATTCGTCATTTTTTGAAAAAACACAGCAATTTTGATATAAATAATCAGTACGGGCAGCTTCCCAATGAAATATGCAAAACGGCAATCACCAAAGGTTTTTTCAAAACCTTTCCCTGTTTCACTCAAATGGACGGTTTTTTTTCAGTTCGACTTCAACGTATTTCATGATTCCAAAGTTTGCAAAATTAGTGATCCTGATTGTCGCTTTTCTAGTGGTTGCAGGGGCCAGTGCCTATTTGACGCTAACCTTGATCATCAAAAGCGAAGATACCGTCATCGTGCCGGACCTGGTGGGAAAGGATGTGGTCACTGCCCTTGAAAAGCTGACCAATCTGCAATTGAACACCAAAGTAAATGGGTCGGAATATAATCGCCAATTCCCCAAAAACCATATTATTTTCCAGGAACCGGCGCCTGGTTCGGAAATTAAGAAGGATCGTGATGTTAGAATTATTATTTCAAAGGGTCCCAAGAATCTTTTAATGCCCAATCTAATTTCTCTTTCCGAGCGACAGGCTCGAATGATAATGGAAGAAAACGGCATTTTCCAGGGGCATTTGACCCACACCTATTTCAAAACAGTTGAAAAAGACCATATCATTGTCCAAGTACCCCCTGCCGGTACCGTCATACCACGCGGTGCTTCGGTCGATTTATTGGTGAGCATGGGACCTCGCCCGGCTGCGTATCAGATGCCCAAGCTCACGGGACTTTCTCTGGATAAAGCAGTGTTGTTGATCGAAAAGACGCACCTGGCCGTCGGTGACATACGATCGGGTTTTGATAAACACAAGCCCTCTAATGTTATTATCAATCAGGAGCCACCGGCAGGCTATCCAACCCGCGAAAAAAGTACTGTTCGTCTGGTGATTAATCGTGACCCTGATAAAACGATCGGCTTTAACCGCCATTATTCATTGTACGGCAGTTTGCTGCAGCACCGGGTGGGTAACGGGTTTTTGAAGAAAAGGATCCGGGTAGAATGGGAAAGTGAGGATGGCACGACAGATATTTTCGACGACTACATCAAACCCGGGGCGGAGATATGGGTATTGGTTCCAAGGGATCAGGATGCATTGGCGTATATTTTC
>JASFFJ010000169.1:0-11738 GCA_050124355.1 Desulfobacterales bacterium
CGTCAAAGAAAGTCGACCCGACTTTAAAATCGAAGGCCCTATTCAATACGATGCGGCTGTGGATGCCGGGGTAGCGAGAACCAAATTGCCGCGGAGCGAGGTGGCCGGCCGCGCAACGGTTTTCATCTTCCCGGATCTGAACACCGGCAACAATCTCTACAAGGCGGTTCAGCGCTCCGCTAATGCGGTTGCCATTGGACCGGTACTGCAAGGATTAGATAAACCGGTAAACGATTTGAGCCGGGGGTGCACTATTCCCGACATTGTCAACACGGTGGCCATTACGGCGATTCAATCTCAGGCGGCGGTGCCTGAGGACAGATGACCGAGATCAGATGACAGATGCCAGATGACAGATGTCAGAGGGCAGAGATCAGATGTCAAAAGACAGACGGCTTTCGAATACGGATTTTGGATTTCGGAATGCGGAAGTCCGAAAAAAGAGAAGGTGAGAGTTGGAATGTTAGAGCATGGAGCATAGCGCATGGGGCATAGAGCATGGCGCTATGGGCAGAGGGAATTGAATGCGGAATTCGGAATGTGGAAGGCGGAAAGATAACGCAGAGAGAATTGAATGGAAAGTCGGAATCTTTCGATTGTGGATTTGGGAATTCGTAAGTTTGATAGGAAGGATCGGATCAGAGAGACCGCAAGCCGTGTGGCACATCGTTCCCGAAACATGCAGCGCGAGATGAAAGAAGTCGTCAGAACCCGGCCGAATGTATAAAAACGTTGAAACCCGTCATCAAATTCTTATCTTAGTCAATATTTGCAAATGCGTGTAGGAAGGAGAAAAATATGACGCCAACAGTCCATTATACGGATTTGGGGTTGGTCAATACGAAGGAGATGTTTCGAAAGGCTATGGAAGGCAAATATGCGATCCCGGCCTATAATTTTAACAACATGGAGCAGCTGCAGGGCATCATCCTGGGCTGCCTTGAATCCAGGTCGCCGGTTATCCTGCAGGTATCCGGCAGTGCCCGTAAATATGCCAACCCGACCATGCTAAGATATATGGCGATGGGCGCAGTTCAGATGGCCAACGATGCCGGCGCCGGTATACCCATCGCGCTGCATCTGGATCACGGAGACAGTTTTGAGCTTGCCAAGTCTTGCATTGACAGCGGATTTTCTTCTGTTATGCTAGATGGATCACATCACCCATTTGATGAAAACGTCGAATTAACCAAACGGGTAGTTGACTATGCTCACGAAAGGGAGGTCACGGTAGAAGGAGAACTGGGCGTGCTTGCGGGCGTTGAAGATGACGTATCCCACGACGTTTCCCATTACACCAAACCGGAGGAAGTCGAAGCGTTTATCGCCGGGAGCGGCGTAGACAGTCTGGCCATTTCCATTGGCACCTCACACGGGGCCTATAAGTTTAAAATAAAGCCTGGCGAAAGAGTGCCACCCCTGCGATTTGATATTCTGGAAGAAGTCGCCAAGAGGGTCCCGGGGTTTCCCATTGTGTTGCATGGCGCGTCAGCCGTGGTTCCGGAGTATGTTCGTATGATCAACAGTTTTGGCGGTAAACTGGAAGACGCCGTCGGTATCCCCGAAGAACAACTCCGCCAGGCGGCCGGTTCGGCGGTCTGCAAAATCAACATTGACAGCGATGGCCGTTTGGCGCTGACGGCCGTAATTCGAAGAATTTTGGCCGAGAATCCAACTGAATTTGATCCCCGGAAGTATCTCGGCCCGGCCCGAGAAGAACTCGTTAAAATGGTCAAGCTTAAAAATGAGAAGGTCTTGGGCAGCGCCGGCAGGGCATGAACCGATGAAACGACGAACCAATAACCAATACAGACATCGTTGATTGGTTGAGAAGTTGATTGGTTAAGTGGTTGTAAATATGGATCTATCCCATATTCGCAAAATAATTAGACACTTCATGTTCTAAAAATCGTAACGCTCTGAAATTATATAAATAATTTACCTAATCAACCATTCAACCAGTAAACTATTTAACCAGGCCTGCAATAACGAATGGCTCCCCATTGGTCGTAAACTGGGGTTTAACACTGAAAATAGAGCGGTATATTGTAAGCTGTTGTCTCTAAAGGAGCCGAAAATGGTGAAAATCAAGTCGACGACGGATTTAAAAAATGTTGCCTTTATCTCCACTCGGATCGCGGGAACAGACGGTGTATCACTGGAAATCGAAAAATGGGCTGACATTTTCGAGCAGGAAGGCTTTACTTGCTATTATTTTGCCGGTGAACTGGATCGGCCGGTGGAACGATGCCACCTGGTTCCCGAGGCCCATTTCACCCATCCCGACATTAAAGATATTTATCAGGAATCCTTCGATAATTTTGGTAGGGAGCGTGCGGTTTCCAAGAAGATTTATCAACTGGCCATAATATTGAAGGATCATTTATACGAATTTGCAGAAAAATTTAATATCCAGCTTATTATTCCGGAAAATGCCCTGACCATCCCGCTGAATATTCCTTTGGGAATCGCTCTCACCGAATTTATTGCCGAAACCAACATTCCAACCATCGCACATCATCATGATTTTTACTGGGAACGTGACCGCTTTATGGTAAATGCCGTTCAGGATTATCTGAACATGGCCTTTCCGCCGGTTTTGCCCTCCATCCATCATGTGGTTATCAACTCGGTGGCCGATGCACAACTGAGTCTGCGAACAGGGGTATCCGCCCGAATCACTCCCAATGTGATGGATTTTGATAATCCGCCGCCGCCGCCAGACGAGTATACTCTGGATGTGCGCCGAGCACTTGGGATCGAGGATGATGAGCTTTTCGTTCTGCAACCGACCCGGGTGGTCCAACGTAAAGGAATTGAGCATGCGATCGAGATGGTACACCGGATGAGAAGGAAAGCGAAATTGATCATTTCCCATGCATCCGGTGATGAAGGCCATGATTATGAACAGCGGTTGGTAGAATATTCCAAGCTGATGAAGGTGGACACCGTCTTTGTTTCAGATATCATCAATGAGCAAAGGGGGCTTACCGCCGACGGAAGGAAAATTTACACCCTGGAAGACATCTATCCCTACGCCGACCTGGTCACCTATCCCTCCACTTTTGAGGGATTCGGCAACGCCTTTTTGGAAGCCATTTATTTCCGTAAACCCATCGTGGTCAATGCCTATTCTATTTATACCAAAGACATCAAACCCAAAGGGTTTTCCGTCATCGAGATAGACGGCTATGTGACCTCACAGGCAGTTGAAAAAGCAAAGCAGATATTGGATAATCCCGATCTCTGTCAAGCAATGGTGGATCACAATTATGAACTGGGGAAAAAATTCTTTTCCTATGCCGTTCTGCACCAGGGCCTCAGGAATTTCATGAGAGAGAAAGGCTGGTTACCCGGGGAGGTTACGTAAGATAATGGAAGGTACTGAAACAATAAAGCAATTATTGAACCGCCTTTACGGAGAAGCTACCGGACGGCTGGCATTTAAAAGAATCAGCCCGTTAATTGAAAGATTTTCTGCCCGGCAAAGAAAAAAACAGGGATACTTCTCCCAGGAAGATATCATTCTGATTACCTATGGGGACTCGATTCAAACGGAAGGACGAACGCCGATCGCCGGCCTGCATGAATTTGCCCTGGATTATTTGCAAGGTGCCATCTCCGGTATTCATTTCTTGCCCTTTTTCCCGTATTCTTCCGATGACGGGTTTTCGGTCATGGACTTTTTCGCTATCGATCCGGCACTCGGGTCCTGGGAGGATGTCACCGCCATCGGCAAGGATTTTGAACTGATGTTTGATTATGTCCTCAATCATTTTTCTTCTAAGAGCAAATGGTTCGAATCCTATCTGGCAGGCGAAGCGGGATTTCGTGAATTTGTCATCGAAGTCGATCCGGCAACGGACCTTTCCCAGGTGACCCGACCAAGGTCTTTGCCCCTTTTATCCGAATACCGGAAAAAAGACGGCACCAGCGTTCATTTATGGACCACCTTCAGTGCCGATCAAATCGATTTTAATTTTAAAAGCCTGGATGTGCTCGAAAAAATGATCGAAGTGCTGTTGTATTACGTGCAGCAGGGGGCAACCATCCTGCGCCTGGATGCGGTCGCCTATTTGTGGAAGGAAATCGGCACCCATTGCATTCACTTGCCCCAGGTCCACGATATGGTGAAGCTATTCAGAAGTATATTGGATGCGGTGGCACCGGAGGTTGCAATTATCACCGAAACCAATGTCCCTCATGACGAGAACATCAGCTATTTCGGCGACGGTCGGGATGAGGCCCAGATGGTATACAATTTTACCTTGCCGCCACTGCTTTTTTATTCGTTTGTCAAAGAAGATACAACCATACTCTCCCGGTGGGCCCGAGGACTTCATCTGGCATCTGAGCACAACACCTTTTTTAATTTTACAGCCTCCCATGACGGCATCGGCGTTCGCCCGCTGGAGGGGATCCTGCCGCCTGGGGAATTGACGGCGCTGATTGACATCGTCACGGCCAATGGAGGACGGGTTTCCTATAAACAGAATCCGGATGGCACGGAAAGCCCTTATGAGCTGAACATAACCTATGTGGATGCGATTTTGGCAGACAAAAACGCCTCCTGGGCGGATAAATTTCTGGCTTCCCAGGCGATCCAGTATGCGCTGCCGGGTGTTCCCGCTACATATATCCACAGTCTCCTGGGTTCGCGCAACTGGGCCGGCGGCGTCGAGAAAACCGGCCGGGCCAGAACCATCAATCGCGAAAAACTTCAGGCCGAAAACCTGCTGACGGAATTAAAGGATCCAGAATCCTTTCGCTCCCGGGTTTTTTATCCCTATCTAAATATGATCAAGATACGAAGGGGGCAAAAGGCCTTTCATCCCAATGCGCCCTTTGAAATACTCGAACTAGATTCCAGAATATTTGCAATTAAACGAGAGGCCGATGATCAAACTATCTATGCGCTTACCAATATCTCCGCGGCTGAGATCTCACTGCCACTGTCGGAGAAAATAAGATCTGGCCGGATGACGGATCTGATAACCGGTAAAACCGTCAACACGGACTCATTGACCCTGAAGCCTTACCAGTATGCCTGGTTGACGGTGGGCGATTAAAAGCAAAGAGAGAGGATTTAAATGACGAACACAAAGGCGCTGTTAAACAAAACAGAAAATGGTTTCAATACGCTGAACGTATCAAAAAAATATGTCGACTCGTCACTGAAATGGTTGAAAACCTGGTTAACCGACGATGCTTTCAAAGACTATGTTCCCCAGATCACCTATTTGATCGAAGCGGAAAAATGGGCTTTTCTGCTGGATTCTTTTTACCAGGTCATCCCGTTCGGCACCGGTGGTCGCAGGGGGTTGGTCGGCGTCGGTCCCAACCGGATCAATACCTGGACCATACAGGCATCGGCCCAGGGGCATTCCCAATATCTGATCCGGCAATATGGCGAGCAGGCCCGACAGCGAGGGGTCGTCCTGGCGTTTGATGTCAGGAAATACATTCAAAAAGGCATTTATGATGAAGCACTCGCCAATCCGGTTATGAATCTTGACGGTCGCCGGCTGGCCAATGCCGCCGCCGCCGTCTACGCTGCCAACAAAATAAAGGTTTATATGTTCAAAGAGGAGCGAAGTACGCCCGAGCTTTCCTATGCGATTCGCCATTTAAAGGCGGTGTCCGGGGATATGTTCAGCGCCAGTCACAACCTGCCCACCGACAACGGCAAGAAAGTATACGATCAATATGGCGGGCAACTGATTCCCCCCGACGATCAGATCCTGGTCGACGAGGTTGCCGGAAATGTTACGGAGATAAAGCGTGTCGGTGTCGATGAAGCCAAAAAAAAAGGGTTGATTGAAGTCATCGATGAGCAGGTGGACGATGCCTATTATGATGCGGCTTGCCGGGTGTCCTTATCAGATGAACGGCATTTAAAGATCGTATATTCCCCCTTGCATGGCACCGGCCTGACGTCCGTTTATCCAATTTTACGGAGACTGGATTTTGACATCACCCTTGACCCGGAGACATCGAATATGAGTGGGGCCTTCGAGAATGTCACCTTTAATATTCCGAACCCCGAGGTGATTGAGTCCTTTGACCGCTCGTTGCCGTTTGCCCGAGAAGTGGGTGCCGATATTTTGATCAGCACGGATCCGGATGCCGACCGAATCGGGGTGATGATACATCACAACGGCTCGTGGCAGTTTTTGACCGGTAACGAAATCGGGATTATTTTGACCAACTATGCCATATCAAAATATAGAGCCAATGGCCGCCTCAACCGCAACAGTGTCGTGGTTAAAACGGTTGTGACCACATCGCTGATGCAAAAAATCGCCCTGGAAAACGAGATCCAATGCATCGGCGATCATTTGGTCGGTTTCAAGTATATCGCAGACGAGATGAACAAGATTGAAAAAGAGGGTAAAATTGACGATTTTATTTTCGGGGCCGAGGAAAGCCACGGTTATTTAACCGGCAACTACGCCCGGGACAAAGATGCAGCCTGTGCGGCGATCTGGTTATGCGAACACGCGGCCGAGCTAAAAAAGCAGCAAAAAACCCTGCTGGATGATCTCAATGACATCTACGCAACTTACGGCTACTGTCACAATTATCTGACTGAAATCCGGCTTCTGGGAGCCAAAGGCATGGAACAAATCAGCCTTATTATGGACCATTTGAGAGACACGAAAATAGGATCATTTGATAATTTTCGGGTAAAAGAACGGTTTGATCGCCGTCAGGGGGATCCTCAGCCCCATTTGTCAAAAACAGATACTTCTGCCCGAAACATGCTGATTTATCACATAGACGACCTGCCGCAGACAGCCGGTATAAAACTAACGGTGCGGCCATCGGGAACCGAGCCCAAGATAAAAATGTATTTCGAGGTGATCGGCAAACCGTGCACTTTGGACAATCTGGCTGACGAAAAAAAGAAAATTGTCGGTATCCGTCAGGCGTTGGAGAAAACATTTATGCAATACTGTTATCGGTTGTTGGAGGTGGACTTTCCGGACCGGGGGTTTTTACTGTTTTGGCAGTTACCGCTAGATGACAAGCTGAAATATTTTGAGATCGAAGATAAAATCGTTAATCTCAAAAATGTTTCTGATGTCTTAACCAGGAAAAATGAGTTAGACGAGGTGCTGTCGTTTCTGGGGGCCAATCCCGTCGAAAAAGTCGATAATGCCTTCAGGGAGAAGTATAGCGTCGGTATCCTGGAGTATTTGGAACTATCTGGCGGTTGAGTAGCGAATGTATACTTAAGCATTACATGCATCAATTGGAGTGCTGGAGTACTGGAGTAATGACGAAAGGATTGATGTCTTTTTCTCAGTACTCCATCGCTCCAGTACTCCAAGGCCGTAACTGTGAAGAATTGTTGACAACCATTAGATTACCTTATTGTTGGTTATAATTCCGTTAATTTATTACAGGAGCGATCCCCATGACATTTCCTGCCAACAAAACCAAACTGGTCTGCACCATCGGCCCGGCATCGGATTCACCCCAGATTCTGGAGAAAATGCTGTTGGCCGGTATGAATGTGGCGCGTCTGAACTTTTCCCACGGCGATTTTTCCAGTCACCGGACAACTATCCAGAAAGTTAGGGCGGCATCCAAGAGGACCGGAAAACAGGTGGCCATAATGGCTGATTTGCCCGGCCCTAAAATGCGAATCGGTCAAATTGCCGAAGAGTCAATTGAATTAAAGCCCGGTGATTCATTAACCCTGACCACTGAGGAGATCGTCGGTGATGCCGGCCGTGTATCCGTGAGCTTTGCCCTGCTGCCGAAAGCAGTGAAACCCGGTGACAAGCTATACATTAACGATGGTTACGTAGAAGTGGAAGTAAAAAGCACCGACGGAAGCGACGTGCACTGTGATGTATTGGTGGGCGGCAAACTTCGTTCCCGCAAGGGGCTGAATCTGCCGGGCATCGATCTGGGGATCAGCGCCTTCACGGAACACGATCACGAGTGTCTCAAATTTGCCCTGGAAAACGGCGTGGATGCTGTCAGTCAGTCCTTTGTCGAAACCAGAGCCGACATCGATGCGGTTCGAAAAGCGGCCGTCCGCCTGGGGCACAAGCCGTTCATTATTGCTAAAATCGAACGCGTTGGGGCCCGCAATCATCTGAATGCGATTTTGAAAGCAGCCGACGCCATCATGATCGCACGCGGTGATCTGGGGGTGGAAATCTCCATCGAACACATGGCAATCGTGCAGAAATTTATAATGCGCCAGGCCAATATGCTCGGTAAACCGGTGATCACCGCCACCCAGATGTTGGAATCCATGACCACCCACCGCCGTCCGACCCGGGCGGAAGCCACCGATGTGGCCAATGCCATCCTGGACGGTACGGACTGCGTCATGCTATCCGGCGAATCCGCCATGGGAGACTATCCGCTTGAAGCCGTCACCATGCTGGCCAGGATTGCTGCTGCGGTAGAACCACATCGCACAATTTACGGCAGTCGGCAAGTACTGCAGAAAAATCGCAAGAACGACCCAATTAAAATTCAGGATCTGATTGCCTCGAGTGTCGAAACCACCCTAGACCGCATTACGCCGGCCACCGTCATCGTCCCCACCCACAGCGGCGCCACCGCCAGAAGTATTACCCGTTTCAAGCTTCCCGTCTGGATCACCGCTGTCAGCTCACAGAAAAAGACGATCCAGGATCTCATGTTCTCCTACGGCGTCTGCCCAGTACATGAACCCGATCACCCGGAAGACTGGAGATCATGGACGAAAAACTGGCTGCAGTCCCATGACATCAAAAAAGATCTGGTCGTGCTGACCGAGGGGCCCTCAACCAGACATCCGGAGCGTAACAATCGAATGGAGATTATTGATCTCAGGCGGGATTAACCCACGACTTATTTTCTGACCACGTACCAGTTGTTCTGGATGTCGTGTGCCAGCTGGTTTGTCTCGATCGATTTAAAAGCGGCTTTTTCGAGGTATTCCCGTGTTTTTTCTTCGCCCCACATGGCACCCAATCCCTCACCACCTTGTGACAGAGATACCGTCATTATGACAAGTCTCATCATGAACACTACCGCAAAAGTGCAGGAGGTTTCATATGAACGAAATTTTATCAAAACAATACAGTAAGGATGACGTCGATCGAATTATCCGGCGTGCCCTGAAATTGAAAAAAAATGATTCCATTAATCATCAGGAGTTGATTGATACGGCCAAAGAATTCGGAATTGATCCTCAGACAATTGAGACCGCGATTGAGGAGGACAAAGAAGAAGTCGAAAAAGAAAGAAGTCGAAAGACACGCCTGAAGCGTCGCAAGGCCCGCTTCCATCGCCACCTATGGAGTTATTTAATCGTCATCGGCGCTTTGTTGATTGTTAATGTACTAACGCCGGGACCTTGGTGGTTTCAATGGCCCGCCCTCGGTTGGGGTATTGGTTTGGCGTTCAACTTCAGGGCTGCTTACTTTCCAGTGCAAAAGGAGATGGTCAGCGAGAATAGCATTACCATACCCTGATTCGGAAGAATTGAGCTCAAGAGCCCTAATAACATTAAAGGTCAGATCTTTTGGCATTATCAGTGAAAAATATATCTAAAGATAATAGATCTTACACGTTACTTCTACCCCAAAACGATTCATATTGATCTATTTCAACGGCTTCGACCCAGCCAATAAGCCCGCCGGATAATTCTACGACGAACTCTTCCCTTGTGAAATATATTTCATATTTCTTGCCATATTTTTTCCTAAATATATCCAACTAATAGCATTCTCTAAAATCTTAACTATTTATAATTTATATAAATATTAATTATGAATTGGATTGGCATACTTACTGCTCTTTATCGCTGTCAAAGATCATTTGAACCAAAGAATCCAGAGAAGATTAAGAAAACGGCCTTGGCAAATAAGTCAAATAGTGAAGAGATGGTATCGCAAATTAAGAACCAATTATTAGAAATCCGGATGGTCATTAGGGGGAAAACAGGATGAATATGCGCGCTGGGCGGATCATATTGATTATTTCG
This sequence comes from Desulfobacterales bacterium, assembly GCA_050124355.1. Lineage (GTDB taxonomy): Bacteria > Desulfobacterota > Desulfobacteria > Desulfobacterales > JAFDCJ01 > JAFDCJ01. The sequence continues at coordinate 9,998 of JASFFJ010000169.1, forward strand.
ATATTCCTATTTGTCAGTATCCATAGCGCCAATGGCGCCGTTTTGCCCGGTCATCTAAGTAAGGTTCATATTATTGGTAATGGCACACACATAAAGAGCTTTGACTTCAGAATTGACGATATTGAATTTGATGGCATACATTTGGGTTCAGTAACTACGCTCCGCAGACATGAAAAAGGATCCTTTTCCATGCATGGCAATAGTGGACAGCTGATTTACATTTATAACGGCATTCGTGTAAACGTAACCTCAGGAAGAGTGGCCCTGAATTTTACGGGTGATGCCGGCGAAGCTGTTACCTTAGCATCATGGGCCGGAAATATTTTTGAATTTGATCCTGAATCATTTACAATCAATGCCTCGGGTACCAATAAGAAGGATGTGGTTGTTATCATGGATGGCGAGGAATATCACATCCCACCAGGAAAACGCACTCAAATCGTAGAAATTGAAATAGTACAGGAAACTAAATCCCAACATTCTAAACAGTATTTTCACGGAGCTACGCCGGTGATTATATTCGGCAGTGCCCATTTGGATGTAACCAAAATCGATATTGGAAGCCTGCGAATTGAAAATCTTGCCATGAGGAAGAAAAATGACGCACAGAATTTTTCTACCATCGTCCATATTAACTATGATAAATACCCCGACTTGGTCGTTATATTTGACGATATTAGCCAATTTTTGTACAAAGATATTAGCTATGCCACACTCAAGGGCAATTTATCAGACGGCACCATCATAAATGGTAAAGACACTATTTCAGTATCCAATTAATTTTATTCTGATATCGATGTTAGGTTCTGAAAAGACGTGTCTTGACATTTAGGCCTTCTGTGAAATTACAGGAGCGCAGAACTTTTTGCAGGGGAAGTGATAGAGATGTGCGGTAGATTTGTAGGGTTTCGCAGCTTGGAAGAGCTAAAAGAAAATTTCCCTATTGATAAGGCGGACTGCGAGGTTACGGCCAGTTACAATGTCGCCCCCTCACAGGAGATCCTGGCGATTATCAATATGACCGGTGAAAACCGGCTCGACAAATTCCACTGGGGTCTGGTTCCTTTCTGGGCAAAGGACATTTCCATCGGAAATAGAATGATAAACGCCCGCTCTGAAACAATTGCTGAAAAGCCGAGTTTCCGCAATGCATTCAAGAAGCGCCGATGTCTGATACTTGCAGATGGATTTTATGAATGGAAAGGCGAAAAGGGCCATAAGCAGCCAATGTTTATTACCCTGCCGAACCGCAAACCATTTGCCTTCGCAGGACTTTGGGAAACATGGCATAAAAAGTCTGATACAGCGTCCCCTTACAAGTCCTGTACCATCATAACCACCCAGGCCAGTCAAACGTTTAGTGAAATTCACCACCGCATGCCGGTCATCCTCAAATCAGAATTCTACAAATCCTGGCTTGATCCGCAGAATCATGATCTGGATGCGTTGAAGAGCATTTTAAAAAATGAGATCCTAACGGAACTGGTAAGCTGCCCCGTCTCAAAACAGGTCAACTCCGCAAGTTATAACAATCCTTCTTGTATTGAACCAATCAGCGACATCACCTCCCATTTAGATGGGCGACAAAAACAGCGTCTTCATTCTTTACTCAATGTCAAGAATGAAGACGCGATCCTTCGTATGAGAGAATGAAAGCGTATGCGATAATCAGGCCGGAAAAAGTCAGCGGCAACGAAATCCAGAATAAAAATGCTGTTCTGGTTCGCTCAGACAGATCCGA
>JASFFJ010000170.1:0-11689 GCA_050124355.1 Desulfobacterales bacterium
CGGATGAACAATATTATCACCCGCGCCAAGCAACTCGGTGTTCTGTTTAAAACGATGGGGTTTGCACTTGAATTTGCGCCGCCGTTAATCATTACCAAAAAAGACATCGATGAGGCCTTAGAGGTCCTGGAGCGATGTATTACTGAAGAAGAAAAAGCGATGGGGCTATAGTTCCTTAGTGATTGAGTGCACGCATGTCTTCGATAGGGTGATATAAAAGTACACCACAGAGGACACAGAGAACACAGAGAGAAATGAAGAAGGATCCATTTACAGGAAAAATTATTGGTTGTGCCATAGAGGTGCATCGTGTTTTAGGACCCGGATTACTCGAATCGACTTACCAGCAGTGCTTTGCCCATGAGCTTCACCTTAATGGAATCGCCTTTAAGCTGGAGCATCCTATGCCGGTTGAATACAAGGGTATCCGGCTTGACTGCGGATACCGCATCGATGTCCTGGTCGAAGATCGGCTCATCATCGAGTTAAAGGCGGTCGATAAGATCAAAGGCATTCATGAGGCTCAATTGTTAACTTATATGAAGTTGTGTAGTATAAACATTGGGTTATTGATTAATTTTAATGTTCCAAGACTCAAGGACGGAATTAAAAGATTCAAAATATAATTCTCTGTGTTCTCTGTGGTTTATTGAAAAGCAGGTTTATTGAAAAGCAAACCAATCTGGTTTTTCGGATTTCGAGTTTGACACTATACATTAAGCCTGGAACTTGAGCTTGTGGTCTCGGTTATATTCGTTACATAAGAAAATCTACATGCAAGTCATCGATCTAACCCACACTATTCACGACGATATTCAGATTCATCCGGGAGATCCGAAACCGTCGATCCGCCGGGGGTTGACCCATGAGAAAGACTACTGCCATGTCGATCTCTTAAAATTAGGCTCTCACACCGGGACACACATCGATGCGCCCTATCACTTTCTAAAAGACGGTCAAAAAATTAATGAAATTCCGGTTCACCGTTTTATCGGCAGCGGCATCCTGATCGATGTGTCGGGTAAGTCGGAAAGAGGATTGATTGACAGCTCCGATCTTGAATCTTCTGCGAGCGAAATCAAAAATGGCGATTTTGTGATACTGAAAACCGGTTGGGACCGATACGTCGGGACACCGCAATACTACCTTCACCCCTATCTGAGTGCTGGTGGGGCGCGGCTATTGGTAGAAAAGGGTGTCTCTCTGGTTGGGGTAGATGCCCTGAATGTCGATCCCACCTATTACGCGAGCAATGATTCCAATTCGGCGGCAAAAGATCTGCCGGATGAAGCATCATACGGCTATCCGGTTCACGATATCCTGCTTAGCAACAATGTCCTTATCGTGGAGAATCTTTGCAACCTGGATAAAATAGATGCAGTTAAAGGCAATTACTCCTTTTTGCCGCTCAAACTCAAGGATTCGGACGGCTCCCCCATCAGAGCCGTTTTTTAAGGCAATAGCGACAACCTTTGTTTTGGCTATAGAACCGATTAAATCTAAGAAATAAAATTCAGAACAATTCGCCCGAAATCCAGTATTGTTGGCGCAACCATAGACATTTGTGTAGCATCATATTTTACGACACGTCAGTAGTTCTGAACTTTGATTACATGAACACAGCCGGTGAGACCCTGAAACGATTACTCAAATATTTTATTTGGCGCATGTTTAGCTGACGTTTGCCGGATAATATTTCTGATACCACTCCTTGACTGCCAATACCCGGCAAATCCGTTTGTTTTAATCCGTGCTCAGCCATTAACACCTTCAAAGTTTCGATAGGATTTCCCTGGACCTCTGGAATATTTTGATCCTCGTACGTCTTAACTAGAGTGCCAATCGTCTCGATCAAAGAGGCCAAAGGATGAGATTCATCTTCACCCACCTCATCAATTAAACCATCGAGCATATCTATTAGATGGTTATATTCTGTCTCATTGTGTGGGACAGAAAAAATATTTTGAATGCCAGGCCAAATTTTGGCTAATTTTTCAAGTCGAGCATTCATTATTTATTCCTTCCATTTTCCGCGGTTATATTCTTCATGCGTTAAAACATGCCGTATGTAAACGCGATGTGTGTTATAGTGAATTGCAGCAATTAATCGTGCTTTATTTCCGCCAATATTAAATACGGTAAGCTTACCTACTTGATCGGCACTCGGAAATGTCTGACGCAACTCTGCAAACGAATTGTATTTACTATGCTTTATGATTCTGTACCAGGATTCTAATGCGTTGATACAGTCAGGATGCTCATTGCCAAATTCGACTATACGTTTTCGAGTTATGATGCGCATAGTGAAAAATATCTCAATGTGAGATTTTTGTCAATAAAAAAAACCAATGCTGCAACGTTCACCCTTTTGGGTAAGCAACACAACATCCTCTGGCGCTTCCGATTATTGATGTGAAAGTAACAATCTCAAAGTCGCTATTGGATGTCAATTGAGAAAAATGAACTCCTTTTCTCTTGACCTTGTAATCGATCCCTCATATCTAAAATATTTCAGGCGTTCAGAGCTTCCTTTCATTTATTCATATTCAAAGGTTCCGTTTAAGGTACCTGTTATTTTATTAAAATGGTCCACTGAGTAGATATTCCAAACACAGGAGAATAAATATAAATATGAAGAGAGATGAAAGATCAATATCCAAAATACTGGATGATGGCGGTCCATTTGTCATCTGGGAAAAAGAGAAAAAGGGGACATTCAAGCGGGGAATGATTCTGAATACCTGGGTCTGTGACAATCCTGAATGCCGGCATCTTCATTTACAAGCCGTTGCTATTGATGAACGGTTTAAGAATATGGAATTTAAAGGGAGGAAATTTGTTTATACGGTTGAATCGGATATAAATCAAAAAACAGAACCGCTCCCAAATCTGAACTTGACGACATCGATTAATGTTGATTCTGCCAAAGTTTCCCTCCCCGCCGACACCCCATTAGAAAAACAGGATCAAGAATTTTTTGATTGGCTCACTATGCGAGTAAAAGGCGACTATTTTAAGATAATGGAGAGACGCTGGCGGATGGCAAAAAAGGTGGACCGCGACCGGTGGCGAGATGAGGATTGGAGCTGGTGGGAACCTGGTCTTGTTGTTGGATGGTTTGATGTATTCCCCGATGACCCGGATTTCATTTTTGAAATGTCGGGAATGAGGTATTGGGCAAGGGATATGTACTGTATCAATCCCGGATGTCCCTGTAATGACATTACGCTTTCATTTGCCGAATTTGATGAAAAGGGAAAACCCAAAGAACTGGGTGCGGTAGTTATTAATCTCAAACGATTTCGAGTTGATGAGATACAGGCGATCGATGCGCCGGAGAAGGAGTTAACTAAAATTTTTAATAAATTCCAGAAAAAAGCAGGCGTGAAAAAAACCATAAAAGCGCGTCAAAAAGAGATGAAAGTCATCGGCAAAGAAATCGCAAAATTAAGTACTAAAAACAAATCACAAGCAATTAGATCAGATCCAAAGAGAAAATTGGGGCGAAATGATCCCTGCCCCTGCGGTTCCGGCAAAAAGTATAAAAAATGTTGTCTTAATAAATAATTTTTAGTTGAGATATGGTTATTATATCTAATTAATTTGAATTGTTATGACAAATAGCTATCACCAGCTACGCTCAGAAATTCTGGCATTGTGGATTATTGCAAAAATTGACCTTAATTGTGCCGACCGCTATCGGAATACGTTCGCTGAACTACTTTGGTTCTTTGAATAAAAAATCCCCCTATCGCATTCAACCCGATAGGGGGATAAAAGTTAGGAAATTTTCAATACATTAAACGATCGGTCCGTCTTTCGGCTCTGCCTTTTTTATAGGTGATATATCTCCATTATTTTACCCAATATGCAGCTTCAAGCGTTCGCCAAGCGTCTTGAGAGCTTTCTAAGGTCAGACAATAGTCGCCGGTAAACTCCTTGCCCCTAGCTAATTTAGATTGTTCACTAACGATAATTCTGTATTCACCGGTGGCAGGTAGCGTTGCAGATACCCTATTGCGCAGCGAGCTGCGGTCAATTCTGAAAAGCCAGGCATTCTGTATTTTATCTTTTAATATCACGGTGGCTCGTTCCCCGGTGTAGAAGCCAGATTCATCCGGTAATAGCGTTACGGCGACATTCTCGCCCATTTCTCCGTAGAATATAAATATATCTTGGTCTAGGATAGATGGTTTCGGGTCATTACCGAGATAAGAGCAGATGGTTTCATTTGGAAGGCATGCATCTCCCAGAGCAACTATCACGGTCTGGACTTGGGTGCTCTCGTTGCCACTATTGTCCGTAAAGGTCCAAGTTACGTTATAGGTGCCTGGCTCGGTGTACTCAAGCGGATCGGAGGTGGTGCCGGTAATGGTATCGGTACAGGCGTCTGTGGCGGTTGGGCTTTCGGTGATCGAAACAGAGCACTCGTCTTTTAATTCTATCAGTTCAGCTACATCCGGGACCGGCGGGATAGTATCAATTACACTGATCTCCACAGTATCAGGCTCAGAAAAAATCGCTATTAGGGCTGTCTACACCACTACAAAATGTTTGATTAATTTCTTAATTCGATACCTCATTATTTTCTCCTTTCATGAAAATAATTCATTGCGTTTGTGCGTTTAGAGCGAATAAGTTTCCGGTCCTAAAAGCGGTGAAGACCAGAAAAAGATCTGTCACTTCACCACAGGATAAAACACAGCGTGAGCGTTAAATGAATTTTCATTTGGTTATATTTTTGAAGTGCTCTTGGCGGGCATTCAGGTTGCAGAAGGACAATCAGAGAAATCGAGGTCAAGGGGCGGGTCAGATTTATGCCACATCATAATAGAGTACTTCAAATTGCACTATGTCCTCGGTTATAGTTGTTAAAAGGGGAGGATTGGAGAAATTTGTGTTTTAGGTACCCCTCAGAAGACCTAAAATTCACAAAAGGACAAGGTAGATTCTATGAGAAAGCGCCATTGCTGTCACCTCCTTTCAAATTAGATTTTGGATTTTTATAATTTGATATTTATATTACTCGTTAAGTTAGTTTAAATGATAATTTATTAGTTTAAGATTAAAATAATGATACTATGTTGCACTGTCACACCTATGATAATTTTTTTTTGTAATGTTGCTTTTTCTATTTTAACTATTTGTATTAATTTTTATTATTTGAATTTTTCATGATGATAAATGATTTTTTCCAGATTTTTTACTTTGGTAAGCGACTTGAATAGCGCTAATTTTGAGTTAAAACAAGAAATAAGTTGACAATAAGATATTTTAAGAATATATTAATTATATTTAAATAGATATAAAACAGGATAAGCATATAGTGGATTTATCAGGAAACGGTACTATAGCGAAAGCGTCTAAAGCAGCGATTGCGCGGGCCAAAGGTCGAGCTGCCGATCAAATCTCTGCCGATGACCTCTTAATCGGCAGCCTTCAGTCAATCTCCAGGTTCGGGATCAGCTTGATTGGTCCGTGGACGATTGACCTTGAGCTTATGGGTGAAAGCCCCCCGCCGGATGACACGGCCAAAGAGCGAAAGGTCGCCTACGCCCCCGATACAGCCAGCGTGTTTGATAAAGCCGCGGTGATCGCCAAGCAAGACAAGTCCAAGGTTGAACTGGTCCACCTTCTGGTGGCTTTTGCTTACGTCGAGTGCCAGTTTATGGAAAAGCTGAAGCGAACATACAGCTTCACTTCCACCGAATGGCGGGCGGAGCTGGCTAAATGGCGCACTGAGGCCGACATGGGGGCAGCGGTCGAAACGACAGCGCCGGCTTTTGCGGAACGCTCGCTACTGAGCCCGGAGGAAGTGGCCAGCCTTTTAGGGGTCCACACCCAAACTGTCCGCGGTTATATTAAATCCGGCAAACTGCCGGCGCATCGCTTGGCCGGAGAAAGAGCGCTTCGCATTCGAAGAGAGGACGTATTTGCCTTGCTGGAGCCGTTTTCAAGCGATGAGATGGAAACTAACCCTAAAAATAAAGGAGTTTAATCATGCCTTACTTTGTTGTCCAAAGAAAATTGACCGGAATAACCACTGAGGATTTAACCGGGGCTGGCCTTCGGGCAAAGACCTGCTGTGCTGAAATGACCGATGAGGGAACGCCGGTACGCTGGTTGCGCAGCTACTTCCTGCCTACAACAGAGGAGACCCACTGCTACTTTGAGGGAGCCGACGCCGATGTAATCAAGGAGGCCAACGAGCGGGCACAAATCCCTTTTACCTCTATTGCCGAAGTGGTCGAGCTGTCGCCTGAACAAGTATAACTCATTCCAGATAGAATATACACCGTCAAATTGACTAATTGTGGGAAGGTTAAACTGCCTCTGAATTAACACAGCTGAACGTGGCTGAGCATCTGTTTACGATTAAGTGACAATCCGATAAAAGCCCGATTTTGCTTATTGTCCGTCCCTATGTATGGGCTGTGATCTTTGTAGCCTTTATAGGCCTTGTCGTCGCCACAAAATTTACGATAGCTGATCTCCGGATACTTGACAGCCTTGAGCAATTCGGCTCTCAAAAAATTACTTGGGTAATGCTCCCTCATTGCCGGGGCATAACCTTTATATGCCAAAAGTTTATTGATAATTTGATCGTCGAGCAAATTTACGCCCTGAAAAAAATGAAAAAGGTGCCATTAAATGCCAACGCTAATTTCATGGCTCCTGATCTCAAAATGTAAAGCGGAAACTCTGATAAGCCTGGGTTTGATCCAGGATCGTCAGCCCTGCAAAGGCCAGTGCCAAGGCGATAACAACGCGATCGGTGAGAAATCCGGGTAGACGGCGGGTGGGTTTTGATACCTGGATTGAATTGGACAGTGAATCCATGTTACTTCTCCCTTCCTTTCATTTTATATTTCTAGAATATTCGAAATATTGATGCAAAAAAAATTTTATTTCTTTATTCTAAACTGATCGTACCAATTTGTAATTATATGAAGATATGATCCCCTTAAATGCACAATTTGGTTATTCTAACCCTGAACGCTGAACCTTGCGTGTAGGATCGAAGCCCGAAGGGCGTAGTCCCAAACCTCTCAACCCAGGCTTATTTTACATAGGCTGGATCGGCTGCGTAGCACTCTTCGGTTAAAAAAGAAACGATAGCATCGATCTGCTTGAATTCGATGAAACAGCGCAATACGGTTCCTTCGCGCTCTTGCCTTACCAATCCCACATTTCTCAGGTGACTGAGATGATGTGACAGTGTCGAATTCGGTATGTTTAAAATATTCCGGATTTCACCGACCGGCATGCCGGCATCACCGGCCTGTACCAGCTCACGCACAATCTTTAATCGCGTGATGTTGCCAAGCTGGCTGAGGGTTGCGGCTGCAGTATCGTAATCCAGTATCATGGCGGTGCGATAAGCCGATAACAATCGGATGTCAACTATACTTCCAGAAAAATAAAAATATTTTGCAATAGATCCAGCGAGAATTCGGAGGATCTGAGGTCCCTCATCATAGGACGTAATCATCTCAACTAATTGACATTATATTAAAAACGCCATATATTAATGCGATTTTTGGCCTTCGCCGATCCATTTTGGAGCCAAAATCAGCTTGAGGTAAAATCCTGCCACCTAAAACCTGCCATCATTGAGATACCTACAAAACCATCATCATTGTCATTTGAAATAATGCCAGAAATGACCTAATACAAACTCGCAATGCCCCATTAGCAGCCCAAATTTGCGGGGATTAAAACCTAGATGCGTCTGTCCCATTTGTAGGCCTTCCAGGCAAGTTGTTCGCTGTTTGATTTTTGAAAGATAAAAAAACATGTTATATAGAAATTCATGAAATTTAATTCCATCATCCATCGCTATGTTTTAAAGGAGATGTTAGCGCCTTTCAGTCTTAATGTATTCGTTTTCACCTTTTTGTTTTTGATGACGGAACTAATCAAAATTACCAACTGGATCGTCAATTACAACCTCAGCATATTCTCAGTGCTAACGTTGGTTTTTTTTTCCATGCCCTGGTTTTTAATGTTCATTATCCCCATGTCGGTCATGCTGGCGGTGGTGTTGACTTTTTTAAGGATGTCGGCCGACAATGAAATCGTCGCACTGAAATCCTGCGGGTTGAGTGTTTATGGATTACTGCCCCCGGTTTTGATTTTTAGTCTTGCCGGATTTCTCGTCACCCTGTTTATGACCTTATACGGGGTTCCGAAGGCAAAAGCCACTGTTGAAGATATGGTAGTTGAAATGGCGGCCTCCAATGTCGATATCGGCTTGAAGGAGAGAACATTCAATGATGCGTTTAAAAACGTCATGCTGTATGTCAATAAAATCGATTTAGGTCAGAAAAAGCTGATCGACATATTTATTGAGGACAAGCGACAGCGGGACATCATCTCCACCGTGGTTGCGCCGGAGGGTCGCTTGTTCAGTGAACCTGGAAAGCTTATCTTCCACATGGTGCTGTCCAATGGTACAATCCATCAAACCAATCTCAAAAAGCGCACGGCTAACTCGATACAATTTGATACCTATAATCTGAGTCTTGATTTGAAAAAAGAGCTTGAAAATGTCGAAGAGAGGGAAAAAGATCGAGAGGAGATGAGCATTGCCGAACTGCAGCAGGTGGTGCGCGAATCCACTGAAAAAGATAAGGGTTATTATAAAGCCCAGATTATCATCCATCGACGATTTTCACTGCCTGCAGCTTGTCTGGCCCTGGGTCTTCTTGCATTCCCACTGGGCATTCAATCCAAATCAGGCAAACGGTCTTTCGGATTAATCCTGTGTCTTTTCTTCTTTTTACTCTATTATCTGCTGTTAACGGCAGGCTATACCCTGGGCAAAAAAGGCAATTATCCCCCGGTCATCGGGATGTGGCTGCCGAATTTGGCCATGGCGACCCTGGGCGTCTATTTCCTAGTTCAGGCCACCAGAGAAAAGACGCTAAAAATCGAGTATTTTTTTCAGCACATGGTGCAACTTTTTTCCAGACTGCGACACTTTAAACGCATCCACTAGATGACGGTGTCGGAATTTCTGTAACTTTTTGGAAATATACGGTATTCTTTCATGTCCACTATTTACAGTTATCTAACAAAAGAAATTTTCAAACACTTTGGCATTGTTCTGATGGCAGCCATCGGGATTTATCTAACGGTTGATTTTTTTGAAAACGTCGACAAATTTATTAATGCCGGCCTGCCGATTTCCCGGATCCTCCTGTTTTTTCAGCTCAAATTACCGCTGATTATCGCTCAGATCACGCCAGTGGGTATCCTGTTGTCTGTGCTTATTACTTTCGGTCTGATGAATAAAAACAATGAGATCATTGCCCTTAAAAGCGGCGGTATGAGTGTTTACCATTTTTTAAGGCCTATTTTCTTTGTGGGTCTGCTAATAACGGTTTGTCTGTTTTTTTTATCGGAAATTGTGGTGCCGATTACCATCAGCAAGGCCAACGAGATTTGGCGCAGGGAAGTAAAAAAATACACCATCAGCTCCACCCAGAAGAATATTTGGTTTAAAGGAAGCCATTCCATATCGCATATTTCCTACTTTAATCCCAAGGATAAAACCATTTCGGGTATTACTCTCAATTATTTTGATCAGCAATTCAGGCTCACGCGGCGGGTTGATGCCGTCAAAGGTAGATTCAAACAAGGACGGTGGGTTTTTTATGATACAATGGAGCAGATATTGAACAAAAAAACCGGATCCTATAAAGTGGAATTCCAAAGCGAAAAAATTGAGGACATCGATTTTTTGCCGGAAGATCTTCAACGGGTTGTGAAAAAGTCCGAAGAAATGAGTTTTCAGGAGCTTTATCGTTATGTGCAGGATGTTGAAGCCGAAGGTTACGATGCGACACCCTACCGGGTCGATTTTCAGGGCAAGTTCGCCTTGCCCGTTGCCTGTCTCATCCTTTGTGTGATCGGAACGGGCATAACACTCAGAAAAAACACCCAGCAAGGCCTTTCGATGACGATTATTTATGGAATTACCGTGGTTTTTCTCTATTGGATAAGTCAGAGTTTTTGTTTGTCTTTGGGGTATGGCGGTATACTTTCACCGGTCATTGCGGCCTGGGCCGCCAATTTTATCTTTGCAAGTTTTGCCATTTTTAACCTGGTGAATGCCGAATAGCCGACGATTCTGCTTGTATCTGTACGCTGAAGTTGGTATTGAGCACGCTAACTCAATTCATAAACCGAGCTGGCTTGGCGGTGAGTATTTAAAGGGCTCTATTGTTAGCGTGAGGTCGTGTATTATGGTGCAAACCTGATCGATGCCGGCGGCGTATGAATTGAGATAAAAAAGAATTAGGGAATCGATCATTTTCAATCACTCTACATAAGGAGGTACCATGCCTGATATATTGGAGATTGTAAAGGCCAGAGACCCGCAGGAAAGGGAATTTCATCAAGCGGTCAGTGAAGTTATGGAATCCGTCAAACCGGTGTTGGATCAAAACCCAATTTATCGCCAGTCCAAGATACCCGAAAGACTGGTGGAGCCGGAACGCGTCATTTTGTTCCGGGTTCCCTGGGCGGATGACCAGGGAAACGTTCAGGTGAATCGGGGATTTCGAATTGAAATGAACAGTGCCCTGGGGCCATACAAGGGCGGGCTGCGCTTTCATCCCTCGGTCAATCTGGGTATCCTCAAATTTTTGGCTTTTGAGCAGGTGTTTAAAAATGCGCTGACGACCTTGCCCATGGGCGGCGGCAAGGGCGGTTCCGACTTTGATCCCAAGGGCAAATCCGACAATGAGGTGATGCGGTTTTGTCAGAGCTTCATGAGTGAGCTTTCCCGCCATATCGGCCCGAACACGGACGTGCCTGCCGGAGACATTGGTGTCGGGGCTAGAGAAATCGGCTATTTATTCGGTATGTATAAAAAGCTCCGCAATGAATTTACCGGTGTTTTGACGGGAAAAGGTTTGAACTGGGGCGGCAGCCTGATTCGCCCGGAAGCCACCGGCTACGGTTCCGTTTATTTTGCTGCTGAAATGCTGGCAACCCGCGATCAAACCCTGGAAGGAAAAACCTGTCTGGTTTCAGGTTCGGGGAATGTGGCCCAATTCACGACGGAAAAGCTGATCGAATTAGGCGCCAAGGTGACGACCCTATCGGACTCTTCGGGCTATATCTATGATGAAAGCGGTATTGACGAAAAAAAGCTTGGCTATGTCAAAACCCTTAAAAATGTCCGCCGGGGGCGTATCGAAGAATATGCCGACAAGTTTTCTTCTGCGGTGTATACGGCAGCCGATCCGGTCCTGGACCATAATCCTCTGTGGGCCCACAAGGCCGACTGCGCTTTTCCCAGCGCCACCCAGAATGAAATAAACGGCAAAGACGCCCGCAACATGGTCGACAATGGCGTGGCCCTGGTTAGTGAAGGTGCGAACATGCCCACGATGCCCGAGGGTATTGATATTTTCAAGGAGCACAAAATTCTTTATGGTCCCGGCAAGGCGGCCAATGCCGGCGGTGTTTCAGTCTCCGGATTGGAGATGACCCAAAACAGCATGCGACTGGTCTGGACCCGCGAAGAGGTAGACGAGCGACTCAAACTCATCATGAAGACCATCCATAGCACGTGCATGGACGCCGCTGCGCAATACGGCGCGCCGGGTGATTATGAAAAAGGCGCCAATATCGCCGGGTTTTTGAAAGTGGTGGATGCAATGCTGGATCAGGGATT